>JANNNM010000068.1:0-7955 GCA_031398535.1 Betaproteobacteria bacterium
CGGCGGTTGACGAGTTCCTCGCGCCGCGCGGGACCCACCCACAGCGCCTGCGCCAGGATCGACGACTTCATCTTGAGGTTGCGACCCGTCATGATGTTGTCCAGCACCGTCATGCCGCGGAAGAGCGCGATGTTCTGGAACGTGCGCGCGATGCCCTGCATGGCGGCGTCGTGCGTGTCCATGTCGTGGCGCTCCTTGCCGTGGAACGTGATCGTGCCCTTCTGCGGCCGGTAGACGCCGTTGATCACGTTGAGCATCGAGCTCTTGCCGGCGCCGTTGGGACCGATGATCGCGCGCACCTCGTGCTCGCGCACGTCGAAGCTGATGTCGGTCAGCGCCTTCACGCCGCCGAAAGCGAGCGAGATGTTGTCCATTTTCAGGATCACATCGCCGATGCGTCGAGCCGAAATGCTCATGCCGCGATCTTCCCCGTCGGCGGAAAGGTCTTCGCGTCCTCGATCACGAGATCGGCGGCCACCATGTTGGTACGTCCATCTTCGAAGCGAACCAGCGTCTCGATGTGTTCCACCTTCTTGCCACCGAAGAGCGCATCGACCAGCACGCCGTACTTCTCCGCAACGAAACCGCGACGTACCTTGCGCGTGCGCGTCAATTCGTCGTCGTCGGGATCGAGTTCCTTGTGCAGGATCAGGAAACGGCTGATCTGCGACTCGGCCACGCCGGCCTCGCCCGCCAGCTCCGCGTTGACCTGTTCGACGCATTCGCGGATCAGCTGCCGCACCTCGGGCTTCTGCGCCAGATCGGTGGAGCCGGAGTAGGCCAGGCCGCGGCGCTCCGCCCAGTTGCCCACCGAGCCGATGTCGATGTTGATGAACGCACAGACGCGGTCGCGCCCCGCGCCGAAGGCCACGGCCTCCTTGATGTGCGGGAAGAACTTGAGCTTGTTCTCGATGTAGTTGGGCGCATACATCGCGCCACTGGCGAGCTTGCCCACATCCTTGGCGCGATCGATGATCTTCAGTTGTCCGCCGTCGTCGAAGAAGCCGGCGTCGCCGGTGCGAAAGAAGCCGTCGGCGTCGATCGATTCGGCAGTGTCCGCGGGCCGCTTGTAGTACTCCTTCAGCAGCATCGGGCCGCGCACCAGCACTTCGCCGTTGTCGCCGATCTTCAATTCGACATTCGGGGCCGCCATGCCCACGGTGTCGAGCTTCACGCCGCCATCGGGCTGCAGGCAGACATACGCACAGGTTTCGGTCTGGCCGTAGAGCTGCTTCAGGTTGATGCCGATCGAGCGATAGAAGCGGAAGAGGTCGGGGCCGATCGCGGCGCCCGCCGTGTACGCGACACGGATGCGGCTCATCCCGAGCACGTTGCGGAGCGGCCCGTAGACCAGCAGGTTGCCCAGAGCATAGTTGAGGCGGTCGCCGGTGCGCACCGGCTTGCCGTCCAGGATCTCCGCGCCACACCGGCGCGCAACCGCCATGAAGTGATGGAAGAGGCTGCGCTTGATCGCGCCCGCGTCCTCCATCCGGATCATCACCTGCGTGAGCAGGTTCTCGAACACGCGGGGCGGCGCGAAGTAATACGTAGGGCCGATCTCGCGCAGGTCGGTCATCACCGTGTCGCCCGACTCCGGGCAATTGATCGTGAACCCGACCACGAAGGCCTGCGCGTACGAGAAGAGGTTGTCGCCGACCCATGCCATCGGCAGGTAGGACAGGATCGACTCGTCGGCGGTGAGGCGGTCGAACTCGATGCCGCCACGCGCTGCGCTGATCAGCGCGTGATGCGTCTGGCACACCCCCTTCGGCTTGCCCGTCGTGCCGGACGTGTAGAGCATGATCGCCGTGTCGCGGGTGTCGCCCAGCGCCACTTCCGCGTCGTAGAACCCCGGATGCGCGGCATCGAACTCGCGGCCGATCTGCTGCAGCCGGTCGTAGCTGGTCACCGTCTCGTAGTTGCGCAAGCCGCGTTCGTTGTCGAAATAGATGTGCGCCAGCGTGGGGACCTGCGGCTGCACTTCCAGCATCTTGTCGACCTGCTCCTGGTCCTCGACGATCGCATAGGCGATCTCCGCATCGTTCAGCACGAAGGCGAGGTCGGCGGCCGGCGCATCCTGGTACATCGGCACCGGAATGCCGCCCAGCACCTGCGCGGCGCACATCGACCAGTACAGCCGCGGCCGGTTGTCGCCGATGATCGCGAGATGCATGCCGCGCTTGAAGCCCTGTGCCGCCAGTCCACACGCCAGCGCGCGCACCTCGGTGGCCACGTCACTCCATGTCCACGTCTGCCAGATGCCGAGGTCTTTTTCACGCGTGGCCGGGTGCGCAGGCCGCACGCGCGCGTGGTGGCCCAGCAACCTTGGAAATGTGTCGAGGCGTTCCTCCATCCCATCCTCCGTCCTGCACCTACCGGTCGCGCACGGCCTCGGGCGGGACGCCAAGCATCCCCGGGCCGTTTAATATTCGGTCAACTGCTGCGACTCTAGGTGCAATCATGCACCAACGCTGTCATTGCACCGACATTTGCCGAATCGACACAATTGCTGCAATGCGGAAATTCGACGACCTGATGCATAGCAGCCCGTGGGCCGCCGGACTGTCGGCGGCAGACCGGGCGCGCGTCGCGGCGGAAACAATCACCCGCGATTGCCACGAGGGCGCGCTGGCCTGCCGCAAGGGCGAGCCGGTGGACGCGTGGATCGGCGTCGTCGACGGCCTGCTCAAGATGAGCAACGTGTCGGCCGAGGGCAAGCCGACCAGCTTCGTCGGCGTGGCCACCGGCAGCTGGTTCGGCGAAGGATCGCTGCTGAAGGACGAGCCGCGGCGCTACGACATGGTGGCGCTGCGGGCCAGCCGGATCGCCTATGTGCCCCGCGCGACGTTCATGTGGCTGCTCAACACCAGCATGCCGTTCAACCGGTTCGTGATCACGCTGCTGAACGAGCGCCTGGCCCAGTTCATCGGCATGGTCGAGCACGACCGGCTGCTCGGCCCCGATGCGCGGCTGGCGCGGTGCCTGGGCTCGATGTTCAACCCTCACCTCTATCCCGGCATCGGCCCGGTGCTGCCCATTTCGCAGGACGAGATCGCGCAACTGGTCGGCCTGTCGCGCCAGCGCACCAACCAGGCGCTGCAACGGCTCGAGCAGGCGGGCCTGTTGCGACTTGAATACGGCAGCATCACGGTGACCGACCTGCCGGGGTTGCGGGCGTTCGAGGAATAAAGGTCCGGCCGGCGCATCCGCGGGCACGCGGCTTGCGTACCTTGGCAGGAAGCCTTGCCTTTCTCCAACGGGGAATCTGATGTTGTTTCGACTCACCTTGCTGGCTTTCTCCGCCTGCCTTGGCATCGCCCCTGCCGCGCACGCGCAATCCACGTTCGGCAGCGGCAAGCTGCTGCTGACCGGCGGCGTCAGCGAGATCGAAGGCGCCGCGGGCGGCGGGATCGTGCCGTGGGCGGTCATCGGCGGCTACGGCACGCGCGACCAGATTGGCGCCAACGCCTTCGTCACCTACGTCAAGCCGCAGGACTACGCGCTGACGAGCTTCGGCGTGCTGGCCGGCCTTTACGACCGGGTCGAGATTTCCTATGCGCGGCAGTCGTTCAATACCGAGAACGTCGGTGCCACGCTGGGCCTCGGGCCGAACTTCAAGTTCGGCGTCGACGTGTTCGGCGCCAAGGTGCGGCTCTTCGGTGACGCGGTGAAGGACCAGGACACGT
Organism: Betaproteobacteria bacterium; assembly: GCA_031398535.1. Taxonomy (GTDB): domain Bacteria; phylum Pseudomonadota; class Gammaproteobacteria; order Burkholderiales; family Casimicrobiaceae; genus VBCG01. The sequence goes on from JANNNM010000068.1 coordinate 3,687, forward strand.
GGCTGCCGCAGGTGTCCGTCGGCGTCCAGTACAAGCGCAACAACCAGGCGGACGTGCTGCGTGCGATCGGTGCGCAGTCGGCCAGCGGCACCGACTGGTACATCGCGGCCACCAAGCTCTTCCTCGACCAGAGCCTGCTCGTCAACGCGACGGTGCGCGCCACCAAGGCCAACCAGATCGGCATCCTGGGCTTCGGCGGCGACGGCAACAACAGCTATCGCGCGGAGTTCGAAGGATCGGTCGCGTACCTCGTGCGCCGCGACCTCGCCATCGGCGCCGAATTCCGCAGCAAGCCCGACAACCTGCGCATCGCGAAGGAGTCGGACTGGTGGGATCTCTTCATTGCATGGGCGCCGACCAAGAACATCGCGTTGACGCTGGCCTACGCCAACCTCGGCAACATCGTCATCAAGGACGATCAACAGGGCGTGTACGTCAGCGCCCAGGTGGGATTCTGACCATGCCGGCACGCCGCATTTCGCTCCGCCTGATCGCCATCGCGTCATTCGCCATGGCCACGGCGCTCGCCGTGCCCGCGCCCGCGATGGCCGCCGATGGCCCGCTGACGCCGGTATTCGCCCAGTTCGGAGGCAAGGAAGGGTTGGCGCGCCTGATGGACGACTTCATGGACAACCTGCTGGCCGATCCGCGCACCAAGGCCTTTTTCGCCGACCGCGACGAGGACCGGATCAAGCTGCTGCTGGCGGAGCAGTTCTGCGCGCTGCTCGACGGACCGTGCACGTACAACGGCCGCGACATGAAGACCACCCACGCCGAGCTTGTCATCCGCGAAGAGCATTTCAATGCACTGGTGGAAGACCTGCAGCTGGCAATGGACAAGAACGGCATCCCGTTCCCCGCGCAGAACAAGTTGCTGGCGCGTCTGGCACCCATGTACCGCGTTATCATCACCCGCTAGTCATGCTTCGCCAGAAGGAGTCCGCCATGCCCGTTCCCCGCCTTCACCCTGCCGCGGCGGCCCTGCTGCTGCTGGGCGCGACGATCGCACAGGCTGGCAACATTGCGGTCACCGCTTCCGACCGCAACAAGGACGCGCTGGCCAACGTCGCCATCTCCGCCACGCCGCTCGACAAGCCGGTGCCGCCGCGCACGCCCGCCTCGGTGCAGGTGGCACAGGACGACCGCGACTTCGTGCCGCCGGTCACGGTGATTCGCGCGGGAACGAAGGTGAGCTTTCCCAACCGCGACCCGCACGACCATCACCTGAAGTCGACGGGCGCCACCGAGTTCGAGTCGAAGATCCATACCAAAGGCACCCCGGAGCCACTGGTGTTCGAGAAGCTCGGCAGCACGATCGTGTTCTGCTACCTGCACGACTGGATGAAGGCGTATATCTACGTCGTCGACACGCCCTGGTTCGCGAAGACCGAGCGCGCCGGCGTCGCGGTCATCGAGAATCTGCCGGAAGGCAAGTATCGCGTCGCGTCGTGGCACCCGGATGCGCGCACGCAGTTGTCCACGCAGGACATCCAGGTCACCGCCAACGGGACGACCGAGATCAAGCTTGCCTACGACCTGGTGCCGAAGCGCCTCGGCCGGATCAAGCCGCCCGCCGGCACCAAGGCCCCGACCTATTCGTACTGAAGCAGCCGGCCGGCGCTAACGGCCGGTGAACTGCGGCGGGCGCTTCGCGAGAAACGCCGCCATGCCTTCGCGCTTGTCGTCCGTGGCGCACAGCAGCGCGAACACATCGGCCTCGAACACGTTGGCGTTGGCAAGGTCCATGTCCTGGCCATGCTGGACGAGATGCTTCGTGAACTTTACCGCCAGCGGACCCTTGGACGCGATCATCCGCGCCAGTTCCAGGCCCTTGTCCAGCAGTGCTTCCGCCGGCACCACATGATTGGCGAGGCCGATGCGCAGCGCCTCGTCGGCCTTCACCATGCGCCCGGTCAGCACGAGCTCCAGTGCCATCGACTTGCCGACGACGCGCGTCAGCCGCTGTGAGCCGCCGAAGCCGGGACAGATGCCGAGGTTGACCTCGGGCTGCCCGAAGGTCGCCTGGTCGGAGGCGACGATGAAGTCGCACGCGAGCGCAAGCTCGCAGCCGCCGCCCAGCGCAAAGCCGTTGACCAGCGCGATCACGGGGAAGGCCGCCATCTCCAGCGCGCGCAGCGTGGCGTGGCCCTTCAGCGCGAATTCACGGCCGTCCAGCACCGGCATCCCGCTCATCACCGCAATGTCCGCGCCGGCGACGAACGCGCGATCCCCCGCGCCGGTGACGAGAAGGCAGCGCGCGCCGGCATGCGTTGCGACTTCGCGCGTGGCGGCCGCGATGTCGTCCAGCACCTGGGGCGCCAACGCATTCAGCGCCTTGGGGCGGTTGACGGTGAGCAGCCAGATCCCGGGCTCGCGCTCTTCCAGCAATACGGTTTCGTAGCTCACTTCTTCTCCTGCGTGTAGTCGTAGAAGCCGCGGCCGGTCTTGCGGCCGAGCTGCCCCGCCGCCACCATCTGCTTCAGCAGCTGCGGCGGCCGGTATTTGGGATCGCCGAAGTCGGTGTGGAAGACATTCATCACCGCCAGCAGCACGTCGAGGCCGATCATGTCGGTGAGCGCCAGCGGGCCGATCGGATGGCCGCAGCCCAGCTTCATGCCGTTGTCGATGTCCTCCGCGGTCGCGAGACCTTCCTGCAACGCGAACACCGCTTCATTCAGCATCGGGCACAGGATGCGGTTGACGACGAAACCGGGGCTGTCCTTGACGACGATCGGCGTCTTGGTCAATTTCTGCGCGAAGGCAATCGCCAGCTCCACCGTGCCTTGCGAGGTCTGCAGGCCGCGCACCAGTTCCACCAGCGCCATCATCGGCACCGGGTTGACGAAGTGCACGCCAATGAATTCCGCCGGACGGGTCACGACGGAAGCCAGCGTCGTGATCGAGATCGACGACGTGTTCGACGCGATCACGGCGTCGGGCCGCGCCAGGCCGTCGACCTGCCGCAGGATCTTCAACTTGAGCTCGAGGTTTTCCGTCGCGGCCTCGATGATGAGGTCGCATGACGCGAGTGCCGCGTAGTCCGTCGTGGCGGTGATCCGCGCCATCGCGGCATCGCGGTCCGCGGCCGAGATCTTGTCCTTCTTCAGCAACCGGTCGAGGCTGCCGCCGATCGTCTTCAGGCCGCGCTGGACCGCCGCGTCCAGCACGTCGAGCATCACCGCGTCGAGACCGGCCACTGCGCAGGTCTGCGCGATGCCGTTGCCCATGGTGCCGGCGCCGATGACGCCCACCCGTTGAATTGCTTTCATGTCGGCCACGCGAAAAGTTGAGGAAGGATCGCGGATTATGCCGGGTTGGCCGCGGCCGCGGCGGGATGGGTCAGGCGAGCACTGTCTTGGGGCAGACCTTGCGCGTGGCCGGTTGCGTGAGGCGCGGCGGATGCTCGCGCAGGCCGGCGAGATAGAGGTCGATCAGCGCCGGTGCGGCGGCATGCAGGTCATACGCCGTGGGGTCGATGACCCATTCGTGCATGATGCCCACCATCAGCGCGTGCAGCCCCAGCGTGGCCAGCGCGGCGTCCGTGTCGGCGGGCAATTGTCCGCTGTCGGCACACCTCTGCACGATCGCCTCGATCTGGCCCAGGCACTGCTGGCGCGCATCGGCGCATGACGTTTCCGTGCCCGCCAGTTCGTCGACGCGTTCGGTCTTGTGGAAGATGATCTCGAACACGCGTTGCGCGCGCGCGTCGGCGGCCAGGCTCTGCAGCGCGCCCACCGACAGTTCCCGTAGCGTGGCCAGCGGGTCGGCCTGCGCCGGGTCGCCGGCGCGTTCGAACATCGCGTCCATCGGCATCGTGGCGCGGTCGCACATCGCCTGGAACAGGTCGGCCTTGTCCTTGAAGTGCCAATAGACCGCACCCCGCGTCATGCCCGCGGCGGTCGCGACCTCGGCCAGGGACGTACGGGTGACCCCACGCTCGCGAAAGATGGTCTCGGCCGCGTCGAGCAGCCGCTCCCGGGTTTCCTGCGCTTCTTCCTTCGTCTTGCGTGCCATGGGCGTTTTCAGTGGGCGGGGGGGTTTACAAACATCCATGAATGTATGTTATCTTCCCGCTTTGCGCAAGGTGCGGTGCAGCAAATCGCCGCGCTCCCGACCTTCAGGAGTCTTCCCATGCTGTCATTTCGTCGTGTCCCCGCCCTTGTCGCGTCGGCGGGCCTGTCCGCCTTCATTCTCGCAGCATGCGGGCCTTCGCAGCCGGCAGGCGGATTTCAAGGCTTTCCGCCGTCGCAGGTGACCACCGTCACGATC
>JANNNM010000214.1:0-4932 GCA_031398535.1 Betaproteobacteria bacterium
GAAGGAATGCAGGGTCCTGGGCGAGTTTTGCGAGATCGATTTCCTGCCAGGCGTTGCCTTCGCCGTCCATCCAGCGCTGCGCGTACCACGCGGGCGCGCCTTCCGGCGGCACGGTGGGGGCCAGTTCCGCGACGTTGCGCAAGCCAAGCACGTTCTGCACGATGATGCCGGCGTTCATGCCGCCCGCGCGCGGGCCGAACACAACCAGCCGCGCCGCGCCCCCGGCAAGTACCCGGTCGCGCGAAAGGAAGCCGGCGAAGTCGACCACGCTGTAGAGGTTGCCGCGGATATTGGCGATACCGAGGTACCACGGCCGCGTCAACGGCACCGCAACAATCTCGGGCACCGTCACCACTTCGCCCGCGTCGGACAGCCGGATCAACCAGCGCTCGCCGCCGCACGCCATGCCGAGACGCGAGGACTCGACCTGAGCCGCAGTCTTGGTGGCGAGACGGGACGCCAGTTCCTTCTGGAACGTGCGGAGGTCGAGTTTTGCGGCGCGGGCCATGATGGAAAGGGGGGATCAGCCGATCGCGGCGATCTTTTCCAGCAGTTCGTCGCGGTTGACGGGCTTGACGATGTAATCGCGCGCGCCCTGGCGCATGCCCCAGATCTTGTCGGTCTCCTGGCTCTTCGACGTGCACAGGATGATCGGGATGAGGCGCGTTTCCGGGTCGCGGCTGATCGCCCGCGTGGCCTGGAAGCCGTTCAGGCCAGGCATCACCACATCCATCAGGATGAGGTCGGGCTTCAACGATTTGGCCTTCAGGATCGCGTCCTCGCCGTTGTCGCTCGCCACCACTTCGTACCCCGATTTGGTGAGCAGATCGTTCAATACATGCCGTTCAGTTGGCGAGTCGTCGACGATCAGAATTTTGCGGATAGTCATGTTCCTGCCCTGTTCCTGTGCCCCGGCGAATGCGCGGGCGAGATGCGCCGCGCTCGAATCAACGGGCCTCATGCAGAAGGTGTTCGCGCCATGCCGCAAGGCATCCGGACCGGCAGCGTCCCGGCCCCGGACCGACTCATGCGGCAGCCCGGTTCACATGGGCGGCGACGGCCTTCAAAAGGCTCTCTTTGGTGAATGGCTTGGTCAGGTACTGGTCCGACCCCACCATCCGTCCCCGCGCCCGGTCGAAAAGGCCATCCTTGGAGGACAGCATCACGACCGGGATGCGCTGGAATTTCGTGTTTTTCTTGATGAGCGCGCAGGTCTGGTAGCCATCGAGGCGCGGCATCATGATGTCGACAAAGACGAGGTCGGGCTGGTGATCGGTGATCTTGGCAAGCGCGTCGAAGCCATCCTCGGCCAGGATCACCGAGCAGCCTGCCTGCAGCAGGAAGATTTCGGCGCTGCGGCGAATGGTGTTCGAATCGTCGATCACCATGACCTTCACGCCCTGCAACGGGGTGGACTCCGCCAAAATAATCCCTTCATTCCATCGATCAACGTTGCGGTGGCCCGATGCACCACCGCACTTGTCGTGTTCAAGTCTGCCACGGGGCAAGCGAACTGACTAGAGCATAAAGCTTGCCGGAATCGTCGCTGGCGGCAAAAAACTTGAAAAACGCCACAACCCGGTAATTTTTCGACCCGCGCGGTGCCGCGCTGCGGCAGGGGTTGACGCGCTACGGCGCGACGGGAAGGGAGCGCAGCGGGGCGGCTTGCCTGTGCGCGGTCGGGACGGTGCGGCGATTCAGTGCCCGAGAAACATCCGATATGCAGGATTGTCGGACTCGTCCACGAAGGTATACCCCAACTTGTCGAGAAAGCGGCGGAAATCCGCCTTTTCCGCCGGCGGCACCTGCATGCCGACCAGCACGCGGCCGTAATCGGCCCCGTGGTTGCGGTAGTGGAAGAGGCTGATGTTCCAGCCGCTGCTCATGCTGTCGAGAAAGCGCATCAGCGCGCCAGGACGCTCCGGGAACTCGAAGCGGTAGAGCATCTCGTGCGTCGCCGCCGGCGCATGGCCCCCCACCAGGTGCCGCACGTGCAGCTTCGCCATCTCGTTGTCGGAGAGGTCGTAGGCCTCGATCCGGTGCTTGCGGAACGACGTCAGCAGTTCCGCCGTCGCGCGCGGGCCTGTCACCTCGATGCCGACAAAGAGGTGCGCCGTCTTCGCGTCCGCATAGCGATAGTTGAATTCGGTGATGCTGCGCTTGCCGATGAGGCCGCAGAACTCGCGGAAGCTGCCCGGCCGCTCCGGGATCGACACGGCAAAGATGGCTTCGCGCTGCTCGCCCAGTTCGGCACGTTCGGCCACGAAGCGCAACCGGTCGAAGTTCATGTTGGCGCCGCAGGCCAGCGCCACGAACGTGCGGTCGCGACCGCGGTGCTTCTCGCACCAGGCCTTGACACCGGCCACCGCCAGCGCGCCGGCCGGTTCCAGGATCGAACGCGTATCGGCGAAGACATCCTTGATCGCGGCACAGATAGCGTCCGTATCGACAAGAATCATGTCGTCGACATACTGTCGCGCCAGCCGGAACGTTTCGCGGCCAACCTGCTTCACTGCCACGCCGTCGGCAAAGAGCCCCACGTGCGGCAGCGTCACGCGACGCCCGGCCGCCAGTGAACGCGTCATCGCATCCGAGTCGGCGGGTTCGACGCCGATGATCTTCACGTCGGGGCGCACGCGCTTCACGTAGGCCGCGATTCCGCTGATCAGGCCGCCGCCACCCACCGGCACAAAGATCGCGTCGAGCGGTCCCTGGCACTGGCGCAGGATCTCGACGCCGATGGTCCCCTGGCCCGCGATCACGTCCGGGTCGTCGTACGGGTGCACGAACGTGGCGCCCGACTTGCGCTGCAGGCCTTCCGCATGGGCGAAGGCGTCCGAATACGAGTCGCCGTGCAGCACCACGGTCGCACCACGCGCCTCGACGGCGGCGATCTTGATCTGCGGCGTGGTCACCGGCATCACGATGACGGCCTTGCAGCCGAAACGTTGCGCCGCCAGCGCGACGCCCTGCGCATGATTGCCGGCGGAGGCCGCGATCACGCCCTTGGCGCGCTCGGCGGCGGTGAGCTGCGCCATCTTGTTGTACGCGCCGCGCAGCTTGAACGAGAACACCGACTGCTGGTCCTCGCGCTTCAGCAGCACGCGGTTGTGCAGCCGCGCGGACAGCGTGGGCGCCAACTCGAGTGGCGTTTCGACCGCGACGTCGTAGACGCGCGCGGTCAGGATTTTCTGCAGATAGTCGATCGCCATGGCCCTGCGAGACTAGCAGGAACGCAACGCCGCTGCGGCGACCGCGTTAACCGGCGCGCGTCGAGCGGCGCGGCGCAGGCCAATTCTGCTAGGCTTCACGCGCCCGGCGTACCGACCCTTCCCTTTCCCTCCATGCCACGCGCCACCGCCCCCGCCGCCAAGGCCCCTGCCGATCCCGCCACGCTGGCGGTCGTCGATCTCGGTTCGAACAGTTTTCGCCTCGAAGTGGGGCGGGTCGAAGGCGACCAGATCTTTCGCCTCGATACATGGCGCGAAACGATCCGCTTCGGTGCAGGCATGGATGCGAAGGGCAATCTCACGCCGCAGGCACGGCGTGCCGCGCTGGCGTGCCTCTCCCGGTTTTCCGAGCGGCTGTCGGGCCTGCATCCGTCGGCCGTGCGCGCCGTGGCCACCAACACGTTCCGCGTCGCGAGAAATGCGTCGACCTTCCTGCCGCAGGCTGAGGCCGCGCTGGGCTTTCCGATCGACGTGATCGGCGGACACGAAGAGGCGCGGCTCATCTACCTTGGCGTGGCGCACGTGCTTCCCCCCTCGCCCGCGCCGCGGCTCGTCATCGACATCGGCGGCGGTTCCACCGAGTTCGTCATCGGCCGCGGCTTCGCGCCCGAGCGACTTGAGTCGCTTAAGCTCGGTTGCGTCAGCATGTCGCAGCGCTTCTTTTCCACCGGCGTGCTGCGCGCCGAATCCTTTGCAGCTGCGGAGACGCACGCCCGCGCCGAAATCGAAGCCATCGCGCGCGAATTCGGCCGCGAGCATTGGCAGCACGCCTACGCGTCAAGCGGCACGGCGTTGGCGCTGGCCGCCATCCTGGAGGAAAACGGGCTTTCGTCCGGCGGCATCACGCCCGACGGACTGGCCAGGCTGCGCAAGCGCATGATCGGCGCGGGCCACGTGTCGCGCCTGGCGCTCGTCGGCATCAAGCCCGAGCGCGCGCCGGTGCTGGCCGGTGGCTTCGCGATCATGTCCGCCGCGATGGCGGAGCTGTCCGTCCCGCGCATCAATCCCGTGGGCGGCGCGCTGCGCCTCGGCGTCCTCTACGATCTTCTCGGCCGCACGGTACAGCAGGACAGCCGCACCTCCACCGTCCAGAACTTCATGGACCGCTATCACGTCGACCGCGCGCACGCGCAGCGCGTGGCGGCGATGGCGAAGGCGCTCTACCTGAAGGCCGTCCGCGTGCCCGTCCCCGAGGCCGCGCAGCGCCTCGAGTGGGCGGCCCTGCTGCACGAGATCGGCTACACCGTCTCGCACATCGGCTTCCACAAGCACGGCGCCTACATTCTGGAGAACGCCGACATGCCCGGATTTTCGGCGCAGGAGCAGCGGCAACTGGCGGTGCTGGTGCTGGGCGCGCGCGGCGGCCTCGCCAAGGCCGCCCAGGTACTTGCCGATCCGGATTTCGCTGCGCAGGTCCTCGCGCTGCGGCTTGCCGTGCTGTTCCACCACGCGCGCCGCGCGATCGCCGCGCCCCGCATCGCGCTGACGATGGGAAGGCCGATCCGCTTCGGGGTTGCGGCCCGGTGGCTGAAGGCGCATCCGCTGACCGCACATCTGCTCAACAAGGAACGTGGAGAGTGGACAGCTTTGGCGCGCCCGTGGCGCGCGATGCGCTGATTGCAGGCTCGTTGCAAGGGGCGATGGCGCACGCGCCTTCGCGGGCCACCCGGTCAGATGAAGTCGGGCGCCTGCACGACCTTCA
>JANNNM010000229.1:0-1115 GCA_031398535.1 Betaproteobacteria bacterium
CGTCATGCCGCCCATCGAGAGGCCGCAGAAGTCGAACTGCGCAATCTGCAGGTGGTCGGCCAGCGCCAGGACATCGCGCGCGAGGCCTTCGATGGCATAGGGGCCGGGCGTGACGCCCGATTGCCCGTGGCCACGCGTGTCATAGCGCAGCACGCGGAAGCGCTGCGAGAGCGCCTCCATCTGCGGCTCCCACATGCGCAGATCCGTGCCCAGCGAGTTGGACAGGATCAATGCCGGCGCGGAGGACGCGCCGTCGAAACGGTAGTGCAGGCGGATGTCGGCGAGGTCGGCGAAAGGCATGGCGATGGGCTGGTTGTGGCTGCCGGAAACTGGCCGGAGTCAGACGTCGAAGAATACCGTTTCGCCCGCGCCCTGCAAGCGCACGTTCCAGACCAGCGCCGACGGTTTGCCGGCGACCGCTTGCGCGACCAGCGTGTTGCGCCGGTCGGCAGCGACGCGTGCCAGCACCGGGTCCGCGGCATTGGCGGGATCATCCGGAAAGTAGATGCGCGAAAAGAGATGCGCCAGCATGCCGCGCATGAAGATCGTCACGTTGATGTGTGGCGCCTGCAGCACGCCGCCTTCGCCAGGAACGCGTCCCGGCTTGATCGTCGTGAAGCGGAACATGCCGGCTTCGTCAGTCGGCACGCGGCCGAAGCCGCGAAAGCCGGCCTCGAGCGGCAGGTCGCGCGTGTCTTCCGGATGCGCATAGCGGCCGGCCGCGTTGGCCTGCCAGATCTCGACCAGCGCATCATTGACGGGCTTGCCGTCGCCGTCGGTGACGCAACCCTCGATCAAGATCGTGTCGCCGCTGATGCCGGGCCCGGTGAGGTCTCCGTTGATCAGCCACGTGAGGCCGATGTGCAGGTACGGGCCGACGGTTTGCGATGACGTCGTCTGAAGGCTCATGATTTGCTCCGGCCAGGCAGGTAATTTTCCATCGGCGTTTCGTCGCGGCCGCGGAGGATGATGTCGAACTTGTAGCCCAGCGCCTGCTCGGGAATCGTCGACTCCCAGTCGAAGGCCGATACGAGGCGGCGGCGCGCGCGCTCGTCCGGGATGCTGAGGTACATCGGGTCGTAGTCAAGCAGCGGGTCGCCCGGGAAGTACATCTG
>JANNNM010000257.1:0-2745 GCA_031398535.1 Betaproteobacteria bacterium
GACAGCACGTGAATCCGGGATGCCCGATTTCGTGATCTATGGCTGGCAAGGCGTACTGGCGCCCACCGGCACGCCGCAGGCGGTGATCGACCGGTTGAGCGCGGAAGTCGCAAAGGCGCTGGCATCGCCTGACCTCAATGCCCGGCTTTCCGCCCAGGGCACGGAGCCCTCCTACCTGTCGCCGGCGGAGTTCCGCACCTATATCGCGGCGGAGCAGAAGCGCTGGGCCGACGTGATCCGCAGCGCCAGGATCACGATCGACTGAGCGTTACTCGCGGAGGAATCCGGCAAGCGCCTCGATCGTCGCGGCCGGCGCTTCCTCCGCCAGATAGTGGCCCGAGGGCAGCGTGTGGCCGCGCACGTCGTGCGCGACGGTCTTCCAGTCGTTGACCGGGTCATACAGCCGGTGCACGACGCCCTTGTCGCCCCACAGGGCCAGCACCGGGCAGGTCAACTTGCGGCCCGCCGCCACGTCGACCTCGTCGTGCTCGAGGTCGATGGTTGCCGCCGCGCGGTAGTCCTCGCAGCTGGCATGGATGGTCTCCGGGTTGGCGAAGCATCGCTCGTATTCCGCCATCGCCCGCGGGTCGAACGACGCGCCCGAGGCGGACCATCCCTTCATTTTCCGCTGCAGGTAGTACAGCGGATCCGCGCCGATCATCCGTTCGGGCATGTCGAAGGGCTGGATCAGGAAGAACCAGTGGTAGTACGCGGTGGCAAAGGCCTGGTTGGTCGCGCCGAACATGATGCGCGTGGGCGAGATGTCCAGCACTGCCAGCCGCTCGACGGCGTCCGGATGGTCGGCCGCCAGACGATGCGAAACCCGGCCGCCACGGTCATGGCCGACGAGCCGAAAGCGCGGAAAGCCGAGCGCGCCCATCACCTCGACCATGTCGGCGGCCATCGCGCGCTTCGAGTACGGCGCGTGGGCCGCGTCCGTCGCCGGCTTCGACGAGTCGCCGTAGCCACGAAGATCGGCGCACACCACGGTGTACGACTGCGCCAGCACCGGCGCGACGCGATGCCACATTCCATGCGTCTGCGGATACCCGTGCAGCATCAGCAGCGGCGGTCCGCTGCCACCCACCACGCAGTGGATCTGCGCGCCGCTCGTCTCGATGCGGCGCGTGGCGAAATCGGGGAACAGCGCGTTCATTGCATTATCCGGTTTGCCGCAGGCTACATCAGTCGACCTTGATGCCCACCTTCTGGGCCAGCGGCTTCCACTTCGCGATGTCGCGGTCGATCACGGCCTTGAATTCCTCCGGCGTGCTGCCGACAGGTTCCGCCCCCATTGCGATGAGACGCTCGCGCATCTCGGGCGACCGCGCGATCTTGCCGATCTCGACGGAAAGCCTGTTGACGATTTCCGGCGGGGTTCCCGCCGGGGCCAGCACGCCGAACCACGCCACCGTCTCGTAGCCGGGCAGGCCGGCCTCGGTCATCGTCGGCAACTCCGGCATCAGTGACGAGCGGGACTTCGTCGTGACGGCCAGCGCGCGCAGCTTGCCCGACTTCACATGTGGAACGGTCGGCGGCATGTTGCCGATGAAGATCGCCACCTGCCCGCCCATCAGGTCGGTAAGCGCCGGTGTCGATCCCTTGTAGGGCACGTGCTGGATGTCCACGCCGGCCATCGCCTTGAAGAGTTCCATCGACATGTGCGCGCTGCTGCCGTTGCCGCCCGACGCATACGAAAGCTTGCCGGGCTGGCTTTTCGCATACGCGATGAACTCGGCCACCGTCGCGGCCGGCACTGCCGGATTGATCACGACGATGTTGGGCGCGATCGCCACCTGGCTGACCGGCACGAAGTCGCGCTGGATGTCGTAGGGCAGCTTCGAGTACACCGCGGCGTTGATGCCATGCGAACCCGCATTGCCCATGATCAGCGTGTAGCCGTCGGGTGCGGACTTCGCCACCGATTCGGAGCCGACCACGCCGCCGGCACCGGGCTTGTTCTCCACCACCACCTGCTGGTTGAGCGCCACGGACAGCTTGTCGGCGACCAGGCGCGCGATCACGTCGGGTGCGTCACCGGGCGTGCTGGGCGCCACGATGCGGATGGGTTTGGACGGCCAGGCCTGCGCGCCGGCGTGGGGCGCAGCAACGATCATCGCCGCGCCGGCCAGGGCCAGCACGCACGCGCGACGGCGCATGGTGTCGAATGTCTTCATCAGTCCACCTTTGCGCCAGACTTCTTCACGACTTCGCCCCACTTCACCACTTCGGTCTTCACGAACGCCGTGAAGTCCTCGGAGGAATTGGCGACGGGCTCGGCACCGAGGTCAAGCAGCTTCTTCTGCACGTCGGGCGTATTGATGATCTTGACGATCTCGGTGTTGAGTCGCTTGACGATGTCAGGCGGTGTGCCGGTCGGCGCGAACACGCCTTGCCACGAGCCGATCTCGTATCCCGGAAGGCCCGATTCCGCGAGCGTGGGTACATCAGGTGCTACTGGCGAACGCTTGGCCGTGGTGACCGCGATTGCGCGCAACTTGCCCCCCTTGGCCAATACCCACGCCGTGGTGATGTTGTCGAAGGTCATGCTGACCTGTCCACCCATCACGTCGGCCAGCGCGGGCGGGCTGCCCTTGTACGGGACGTGCTGCATGTCGACGCCCGCAAGGCCCTTGAACAATTCGCCGGACAGATGCTGCGAGGTCCCGTTGCCGCTGGAGGCAAAGTTCCATTTGCCGGGGTTGGCCTTCATCAGCGCGATCAGTTCCTTGACGTCCTTGGCGG
>JANNNM010000268.1:0-1550 GCA_031398535.1 Betaproteobacteria bacterium
TCGTCGGTGACGCCGCGATGAGTCCCTACGAGCTGGTGCAGGTGGGCGGCAGCGTCGAGTACATGAACGATGAGCCCGGTATCGTCTGGCTCTCGCGCATCTTCGAGCACTTCCGCCGCGTGGTCTGGTGGAACCCGGAACCGGAACGCGCGTGGGAATACACGCGGTCCACGCAGATCGTGCTGCAGAAGCTCGGTCCGAAGATGTTTCCCCTGACGCTCGGCGGTGTGGGCAAGGGCATCGACGCACTTCGGCACTGAAGCAGCGTGTCCCGGTGACCCTGTTCCAGCTGATCTTCAGCTTCGCGCGCCGCCATTGGCGGGCGTACACGCTCGCCGGCGCCATGCTGGTCGGCGTTGCCGTGCTCACCGTGTGGGTGCCGCGTCGCGTCGGCCACATCATCGATGCGTTCGTCGCCGGCACGCTTGGCGGCGGCGGGCTGTGGTTCGAGCTGGCGATCCTGATCGCGATGGGCGTGGTCATCTACCTGATGCGCGTGGGCTGGCGGCTGCAGCTCTTCGCCGCCGCGTTCCAGCTGGGCGTGGAGCTGCGCGTGCGCCTCTACCGGCGGCTGGCGCTGCAGGGGCCGCCGTTCTTCCATCGCCAGCGCACCGGCGACCTGATGGCGCTGGCCACCAATGACGTCGACGCCGTCGAGAACGCGGCGGGCGAGGCCTTCCTCGCGGGCTTCGACGGCACGCTGACGCTGGTGCTGGTTGTCGCGATGATGACGCTGGGCGTCGACTGGCAGCTGGGGCTGGTGGCACTGATCCCGTTCCCGGTGATGGCGATCGGCTTCTTCATCATCGCGGGCAACATCCATCGCGCATCGACGCAGTCGCTCGAATGCTTTTCGCGGATGAACGAGCATGTGCAGGAAACCTTCGCCGCGGTGCGCACGTTGCGCGCGCTGGGGCAGGAGTCGCGCGCGACCGCCGAGTTCGTGCAGCGCGCAGGTGCGGCGGCGGATGCCAGTTTCGATGCGCAGCGCTGGGAGGCGCGCTTCGAGCCCACGGTGGGGATCACGTTGACGGTGGCGGCGGCGTTGACGCTGGCGTTGGGCGGCATGCGCGTGTGGGCCGGCGAACTGACCGTCGGGCAGTTGACGGCGTTCACGATGTATCTCGGGCAGCTGATCTGGCCGATGTTTGCCGCCGGCTGGGTGCTGGCGCTGATCGAGCGCGGCAAGGCCGCGTGGGCGCGCCTTGATCCGCTGTTGCGCGAACCCTTGTCGGTCGACGATCACGGCACCATCGCCACGGCACCGACGGGTGCGATCCGCTTCGACGATGTGACGTTCGGGTACCCGTCGGGAGCGGAGATTCCCGCAATCGCGTTGGCGGACGTCACGCTCTCGCTTGCGCCGGGCGCAACGCTGGGCGTCGTAGGCCCCACCGGCGCCGGCAAGTCAACGCTGCTGGCGCTGCTGCTGCGGCACTACGCGCCCCAACGCGGCGACATCCGCTGGGGCGAGGCCGCGTTGCACGACTATGCGCTGGCGTCCCTGCGTGGGGCCATCAGCTGGGTGCCGCAGGAAGCCTTCCTCTTCT
>JANNNM010000278.1:0-1496 GCA_031398535.1 Betaproteobacteria bacterium
GAGGTATTCAACGACGACTACAGCCAGATGCCGCTGCCGGCCGTCGCGGAACGCGCGCGCCGCGCCGCGATCTGGCTGGGCGAAGACGTGCTGCGCCGGTCCGCACCGCTGCCCAACCGGATGCGGTTGCGTCCGGTGGCCGGCTGATCTTCTAGACGCACGCCACGCATGCACACGCCTCCGGGCTTTACCGGCATGCACGCGCTGCCGCTGACGATTCCGCCCACCGCGCACGCATTTGCATTCCGCGGCGACAAGGTGCTGGCCATCGCCACCGGCGACGACACGTTCGTGATGCCGGACATGACCACGTTGATGACGGCAGGTGTCGCGGGCACGCCGCACTTCCTCGGCCATTTGGGCGAGGTCGCCTGCATCGCGATCAACCTGCCCGACGACGCGCCCGAACCACCCGGCATGCGCTTCACCGGGTTGCGCACGCTGTTCTTCAAGATCCCGGATCCGCTGCTGGCACTGGCCGCACGCGCGTTCCAGGTGGTCGACTGGGACCGCTGCCACCGCTTCTGTGGCCGCTGCGGCACCGCGACCGTGCAGCGCACCAGCGAGCGCGCGAAGGAGTGTCCGGCCTGCGGCCTCGTCGCCTACCCCCGCGTCGCGCCGGCGATGATGGCGCTGGTGACCCGTGGCCGCGAGATGCTGCTGGCTCGCGCGCACCGCTTCGCGCCGGGCATGTTCAGCGCGCTGGCGGGCTTCGTCGAGCCCGGCGAGACGATCGAGGATTGCGTGCGCCGCGAAGTGCGCGAGGAAGTGGGCGTCGAAGTGGGCGAGATCACCTATTTCTCCAGCCAGTCGTGGGCCTTCCCGCACTCGCTGATGATCGCCTACACCGCCGAATACGCGGGCGGCGACATCAAGTGCGAGGACGCCGAGATCGCCGAGGCCCGCTGGTTCGCCGCGGACGCGCTGCCCTACCTGCCCCCCAGCGTATCGATCGCCCGCCGGCTGATCGACGCCACCGCCACGCGGTTGAAAGCGCTCTGACGCCCGGCAACCGGCCGCCCGCGCCCGGGCTGCTAGAATCGCAGGCCTTGCCCGCGGCTGTCCCCGCGGGCCCACTTCGAAGGACTTGTGCATTCGATGCGTCCGTCCGCGTTCCTGCTGGTTGCCTTGCTTGCCGCCGCGGCGCCGTGGGCGCACGCGCAGTCGGCCGCCACGACGGACCCGCGCGAGTTCACCGAAGCCGCGCGGAAGGTCTACGCCGGGAGCCTTAAGGATGCGCGCGTGCTGCTGGCCGAGAAAAAATACGGCGAAGCCATCGCCGTGCTCGACCGGCTGATCGCCGAGCGTCCGCGCGAGCCGCAGGCGCGGTTCCTGCGCGGCGTCGCGCTGTCCGACAACGGCAAGCCCGACGACGCCATCCTGGCGTTCCAGGCGCTGCTGGGCGAATACCCGGAACTGCCCGAACCCCGCAACAATCTGGCCGTGCTCTACGCGCAGAAGGGCGAGTATGGGCTTGCCCGCGACCAGCTCGAAGC
>JANNNM010000283.1:0-1260 GCA_031398535.1 Betaproteobacteria bacterium
CAGGCCCGTGACGATGGTTGCCATGCGGCGGCGAAAGGCCGATTTCATTGCGCTATGATGCCTCATCATGCCGATCATGCGCATCCCGGGGCCGGCCGTCACGCCACAGTCGCGCTCGCCGCGCTGACTGCCGCAGGCGCATTCACGATGCCCGCCCGCGCCATCGCCGCGGCAAGCCCGGGGTCCGGCGACACGTCCGCGGATGAGGCCGCCCACGCGATCGCGCGGGCGCTGCGCGAAGGCTTCGACCGGCACTACGCGCTTTTCCGCGACTGCGCGCGCGCCGCCAAGCGCCACTTCGAGGCCGCCAACTGGCGCGCGCTGCGCCACGTCGCGCGCGACCGGATCGACTACTACGACCAGCGGGTTCTGGAAACGGTCGAGAGGATCGAGGGCGAATTCAAGCTGGCCGGACTCGAACGCCATCGGGCCGACGCGCTGTGGGAGCGGGTGAAGCTGCACTACATCGGTCTCCTCATCGACCACAAGCAGCCGGAGTGCGCGGAGACCTTCTTCAACTCCGTGTCGTGCAAGATCCTGCATCGCACCTACTTTCACAATCGTTTCATCTTCGTGCGGCCGGCCGTCTCGACGCAGCACATCGAAGCCGATCCGCCCACCTACCGCAGCTACTATCCGCTGGAGCAAGGGCTGCGCCACGCGCTGATCGACATCGTGCTCGACTTCCGGCTCGAGACGCGCTTCGCCGATTTCCGCCACGACCTGCAGCACCTGCTCGCGGCGTTCCGCGCCCGCACCCCCCGGCCGATCCGGCTCGAGGCCAATCACCAGATCCAGGTGCTGTCCACGCTGTTCTTCCGCGACCAGACGGCCTACGTCGTGGGCCGCATCGTGAACGGCATCCACAACGTTCCCTTCGCGGTGGCGTTGAAGCATGGACCCGACCGGCTGCTCTACGTCGACGCGCTGTTGCAGGATGACGTCGAGCTGGCGCTGCTGTTCTCCGCCAACCGCTCGTACTTCCTGGTCGACATGGAAGTGCCTTCGGCGTACGTGGATTTCCTGCACGCGTCGCTCAGCGACAAGACGACCTCCGAGCTCTACACGATGGTGGGCCTGCAGAAGCACGGCAAGGCGCTCTTCTATCGCGACTTCCTGCACCACCTCAAGCATTCGCGCGACAAGTTCATCATCGCGCCCGGCATTCGCGGCCTGGTGATGAGCGTGTTCACGCTGCCCTCCTATCCCTATGTGTTCAAGGTGATCAAGGACAAGATCGCCGCCTCGAAGGACACCGAC
>JANNNM010000291.1:0-1585 GCA_031398535.1 Betaproteobacteria bacterium
GGCACCGAACGGCGGGATGAACTTGCGGAACGCCGCATCGAGGTCCGGCGGCATCGCCATCAGCGTCAGGCCGTTGTCGACGCACGCGTCGGACAGCAGCACGCCTGAACCGCCGGCGCCCGTGATGATGACGACGTTCTCCCCCTTGGGCGTGGGCAGCTTCGGAATGCCGCGCGCGAATTCGAGCAGGTCGCGCAACGACCGCGCGCGGATCACGCCCGACTGCTTCAGCACATCCTCGTAGATCTTGTCGTTGCCGGCCAGCGCCCCGGTGTGCGAGCTGGCGGCGCGCGCGCCCATGCTGGTGCGCCCGGCCTTCAGCATCACGACCGGCTTCTTCTTCGACACGCGTTTGGCCACTTCCGCGAACGAGCGGCCGTCCTTCAGGTCCTCGCAGTGCTGCGCGATGATTTCGGTGTTCTCGTCCTGCTCGAAGAACGTCAGCAGGTCGTCTTCGTCGATGTCGGACTTGTTGCCCAGGCCCACGATGGCGGAGACCCCCATCTTCGCGGAACGCGAGAAGCCGATGATCGCCATGCCGATGCCGCCCGATTGCGACGACAGCGCCGCCTTGCCCTTGACGTCGTACGCGGTGCAAAACGTGGCGCACAGGTTCTTCGGCGTGTAGTAGAAGCCGTAGATGTTCGGGCCCATCAGGCGCACGCCGTACTTGCGCGCGATGTCCACCAGCTCCAGCTGGCCTTCCATGTTGCCGGTCTCGGCGAAGCCCGAGGGGATGAGGATGGCGCCGGAGATTTTCTTCTCGCCCACTTCGGTCAATGCCGCGGCGACGAACTTGGCAGGAATCGCGAATACGGCGATGTCGATGTCGCCCGGCACGTCCTTCACGCTCTTGAACGCGGGCAGGCCCATGATGGTCGTGGCGGACGGGTTGATCGGATAGATCCTGCCCTTGTAGCCGCCATTGATCAGGTTCTTCATCACCGAGTTGCCGATCTTGCCGGCTTCGTCGGACGCGCCGATGACCGCCACGGCCTCGGGCTTCATGATGTGGTTCATCTGCTTGACGATGTCGGCCTGGCTGGGGCGGTAGCGCTCCACCGGCGGCGTGAAGTCGAGCACGATGCGCACGTCGGCGGCGATGGCGCCGGACTTCGACGCGAACACCGGGTTCAGGTCCATCTCCGCCACTGCGGGGAAGTCGGACACGAGCTGCGACACGTTCTCGATCAACGTGGCGAGCGCATCGCGGTCGACCGGGTCACTGCCGCGCACGCCCTTCAGGATGGCCGCAGCACCAATGCCGTCCAGCATCGACAGCGCATCGTCCTTGGTGGCGGGCGCCAGGCGGAACGTGATGTCCTTCAGCACTTCGACCAGGATGCCGCCGAGGCCGAAGGCCACCAGCTTGCCGAAGGATTGGTCGGTGACGGCGCCGATGATCACTTCGGTGCCGCCCATCACCATCTGCTGCACCTGCACGCCCAGCAGGTTGGCCTTGGCGTCGTACTTCTTCGCATTGGCCATGATCGTGGCGAAGCCGGCTTCGACATCGGCCGCGCTCTTCACCCCCACCAGCACGCCGCCGGCTTCGGTTTTGTGCAGGATCTCCGGCGAGACGATC
>JANNNM010000294.1:0-2835 GCA_031398535.1 Betaproteobacteria bacterium
GGCTGCCATTGTAGCGCCGCACCAGCCCCGCCCCGTCGCCTGCATGTCCTGGCGGGCGGCGGGCGAGGTTCCCGGTCCCGGGAGGGCTAGAGCACTTCGGCCGCGTGGTCGGCCAGCCGCGAGCGCTCGCCGCGCTGCAGCGTCACGTGGCCCGAATGCGACCATCCCTTGAAGCGGTCGACCACGTAGGTGAGGCCCGAACTGCCTTCGGTCAGGTACGGCGTATCAATCTGCGCGATGTTGCCGAGGCACACCACCTTGGTGCCCGGGCCCGCGCGCGTGATCAACGTCTTCATCTGCTTTGGCGTCAGGTTCTGCGCT
The DNA here is from genome assembly GCA_031398535.1 of Betaproteobacteria bacterium. Classification (GTDB taxonomy): domain Bacteria; phylum Pseudomonadota; class Gammaproteobacteria; order Burkholderiales; family Casimicrobiaceae; genus VBCG01. The sequence goes on from JANNNM010000294.1 coordinate 322, forward strand.
TCGTCGATGATCAGGAACTTGTTGATGAACGTGCGCCCGCGCATGAAGTTGAGGCTCTTGACCTTGATGCGCGAACGGATGAGGTCGCGCGTGGCGGCGCGGCCCCATTCCCCAGCCTCGTCGTCGGTCTTGTTGAGCACGTCGAGGTTGTCCTCCAGCGCGCCCATCCACGGGTTCATCTTCTCTTCCTCGGTGCCCGGCAGGAAGCCGATGTCCTCACCCACCGGCACCGTGACGCGCGTCATGATGATCTCGGTGTAGACCTTGAACTCGAGCGTCAGCATCAACCCCGCCGCGAGCGTGAGCAGCGTCTTGCCGGTGCCCGCCTGGCCCAGCAGCGTGATGAAGTCGACCTCGGGGTTCATCAGCAGGTTGAGCGCGAAATTCTGTTCGCGGTTGCGCGCGGTGATGCCCCACACGCTGTTCTTGGCGTGGCTGTAATCCTTCAGCGTCGAGAGCAGCGCCGTCTTGCCGGTGATTTCCTTGACGATCGCGTAGAAGGGTGCCTCGTCCTTCTTTTCTCGATAGAGAAATTCGTTTTGCAGCAGCGACGGAATCAGCGGGCCACTCAGGCGATAGTAGGTGTGGCCACCTTGCTGCCATGACTCCATGCCCTTGCCGTGCTTGTCCCAGAAATCGGCGGGCAGTTCGCGCGTGCCGGAATAGAGGAGCTCGGTGTCTTCCAGCACCTTGTCGTTGAAGTAATCCTCGGCCGCCATGCCCAGCGCGCGGGCCTTGATCCGCATATTGATGTCCTTCGACACCAGGATGACGCTGCGCTTGGGGTGGGTGTGCGCCAGGTGCATCACGACGGCGATGATCTGGTTGTCGGCCTTGCCGCCGGCCAGCGATGCCGGCAGCGCGGTGGCGATATTTTCCGTCTGCAGGAAGAGTCGACCCGTGGCCGCGCCATTGGATTTCTCGGCCAGCGGGATGCCCTTGGCGATGCCTTCGGTGGTTTCGCCGTGCGCGGTGACGAGGTCGTCGAGGAAGCGGCTGACCTGGCGCGCGTTGCGGGCCACTTCGGTCATGCCCTTCTTGTTGTTGTCCAGTTCCTCGAGCGTGAGGATGGGCAGATAGATGTCGTGCTCCTCGAACCGGAACAGGCTCGTCGGATCGTGCATCAGGACGTTGGTATCGAGGACGAAGAGTTTCGTAGCGGTTGCCGGGCCGGACTTGGCTGGCTTGCGGGAGGGCAGGAGTTGAAGCGTGGATGGAGCGGGGCGCAGCTTGCGTTCGACCATGGGCCTCCAGACGGTGGGACGGACAGCGTTTGACTCCCGCCTATCCTGCCCCCGAAACCCGCCGGGCACAAGCCCTAGTAGTCTGGCCGGACAGGCGGCGCCACCCCTTGTGGTGGAAACCGGACAGCGCGGGGGCATCCGGCGCCATTTACATTACAACGATTTGACGAAGTCCAGCACCTCGCCGACGTGGCCCGGCACCTTGACGCCGCGCCATTCCTTCACCAGCGTGCCCGTGCCGTCGATGACAAAGGTGCTGCGCTCGATGCCGCGGACCTGCTTGCCGTACATGTTCTTCATCTTGATCACGTCGAACATCGTGCACAGCTGTTCGTCGGCATCGACGATCAGGTCGAACGGGAAGTCGAACTTCGCCTTGAAATTGTCGTGCGATTTCATCGAGTCGCGCGAGACCCCGTAGACGACGGCGCCGGCCTTCAGGAACTTGGGGTAGCTGTCGCGGAACTGCGAGCCCTGCGTGGTGCAGCCGGGCGTGTTGTCCTTCGGGTAGAAGTAGAGGACGACGACGGTGCCCTCGTGGTCCGCAAGCTTGAAGGGCGCACCGGTGGCGGGGGCTTCGAACTGGGGTACTTTCTTGCCGAGCATGGTGACTCCTGCGTGAGGCATGGATGGGTGGGCGTCAATTGAGCGTGACTTCGCCCAGGAACTCGGGTCCTTGCAGCAGCAGCGTCCCGGTGCGGCCGGCAATGGTGCCTGGTCCGGTTTCGCAGCGCGGCAACGCCATCGGCTCCACCGCCTCGAACATCGCGCGCGTGGGGCCGAGCGTCCACCCCTGCGCCTTCCAGCCGACCAGCAGCTGTTCGAAAGCCGGGGTGAGGCGCATGCCTTCAAGCTCCGCATGCAGCGTGAACACCTGGTCGGCCGTACTCGAATCCTGTGTGCGTTCGAGGAGATGTGCCGCGACGTTGTCCTCGGTTACGCCATCGAGGCCGACCATTTCGTCGAGCGTGGGCAGCGTGGTGGGCAGCTGCGGGCAGCGCACCAGCTCGGCGTTCCAGACGGGCAGGTAGGGGTGGGTGCCGCGGCCGTCGGAGCAGTAGTCGAAGCCCAGGCGCTGCGTGAAGCGCATGGCATGCACGTTCATCTGCCAGCCAGCGGCGCCGTGGGTGCGTGGGGGTTCGCGCATGATGTCCGTGAAGCGTTCGCAGGCGCGGCGCATTTCGTCGAGCGTCCATTGCGCGTCGGCCTCGCCGACGCCGTCCTGCCAGCGGATGTGATCCCAGCAATGCACGCCGGTTTCGTGGCCCGC
>JANNNM010000322.1:0-1419 GCA_031398535.1 Betaproteobacteria bacterium
GCGCACGATGCGCGCATAGCCGCCCAGCCACCTGGCCAGATCGCTGATCCGCGTGCCCGCCGCAATGCTCATCACCACCGGCACCGCGGTGACGAAGGGTGCCAGCGCGCCCGCGGCCTCCTCCATCTGCTGGGGCTTCACCGCCAGCAGCACCAGATCGGCGCCAACGATGGCACCATACGTGACGTCCGCGAAGAAGCCGATGCCGGGAAAGCGGGAGCGCAATTTATCCTGCTGCGCCGCAAAGGGGTCGACTACGCGGATGCCGCGTGCGTCGATGCCGCCGTTGATGAGTCCGCCGATGAGGGCGCTGGCCATGTTGCCACCGCCGATGAAAGCCAGGTTCATGTCAAAGCCTGTCGTGATTCGGATGCTGGTTCATGTACGGCCGCCGAAGATGGCGGTCCCGATGCGTACTTGCGTGGCGCCTTGCGCGATCGCGACCTCGAGATCCGCCGACATGCCCATCGACAGCGTATCCACCGGCAGGCCATCGCCGCGCATGGCCTCGAAACATTCGCGCAGCACGCCGAACTCGCGTTGCTGGCGCATCAAATCGGTCGTGGGCGCCGGAATGCCCATCACGCCGCGCAGCCGCAGGTTGGGCAACGCGGCCACGTCGCGCGCCAACGCCAGCGCTTCGCCCGGCGCGACGCCCCCCTTGCTGTCCTCGCCGCTCGCGTTCACCTGCACGCACACCTCGAGCGGCACGGCGCCCACCGCGCGCTGCGCGGACAGCCGCTGTGCGATCTTCAGCCGGTCGACCGTCTCGACCCAGTTGAAGATGGCGGCGGCGTTGGCGGTCTTGTTGGACTGCAGCGGACCGATCAGGTGCCATTCCACGTCCGCCAGGTCACGCAGCGCGTCGTGCTTCCCTTCCGCCTCCTGCACATAGTTCTCGCCGAAGGCCCGCTGGCCCAGCGCATGGACGGCGCGCACGGCCTCGGCGGGAAAGGTCTTGGCCACCGCCAGCATCCGCACCGATCCCGCAGCGCGGCCTGCCCGGGCCACGGCTTCGTCCACCCGCCGCCTGGCGGCTTGCCACGCCTTCTCGTACTGGCTCATAATCAGATAGATACCGCAACTGGGTGCGCACCAAGCATCGTTGGCACGCGACTTGCGTGCTACAAGTCGTTGCTCACCGGCGGAAACGCCTTCGCGCAGGATTATAGATGGACATCACCGAGCTGCTGGCCTTCGCGGTCAAGAACAAGGCGTCCGACCTGCACCTGTCCGCAGGGTTGCCGCCCATGATCCGCGTTCACGGCGACCTCCGGCGCATCAACCTGCCGCCGATGGAGCACGAGGACGTGCACTCCATGGTGTACGACATCATGAGCGACGCGCAGCGCAAGATGTACGAGGAAAACCTCGAGTGCGACTTCTCGTTCGCCGTCCCCAACCTGGCGCGGTTCCGCG
>JANNNM010000328.1:0-9510 GCA_031398535.1 Betaproteobacteria bacterium
CATCGTCTACGTGGGCGAGGATGGCCGCTACGAGTTCGTCAACGAATCCTTCCTGCGTCTGGTCGGCCTGACGCGCGACCAGGTGGTCGGCAAGACCACGGACGAAGTGCTGGGCTCGGAACTGGCGGCCGCCCTCACGCCCCGCCGCGACCGGTCGGACAACCATACGCCGGTGATCTACGAGCGCTCGCTGATCGATGCGTCGGGCCGCGAGCGGTGGATCCGCGTGCGGTGCGTGCCCGACCTGCGCTTCGACGGCACCGCCAAGGGCGAGTACGTCGTCGGGCACGACATCACCGATCTCAAGCAGGCGCAGGACGAGCTGGCCGCGCGCAGTGGCACGTTGCGCGCGATCATGGATGGCGTGCCTGCGCCGGTGGCCTACATCGACCGCGACGAGCGCTGCCTGTATGTGAACCGGACCTTCCTGCAGTTCTTCGGCCTGACGCAGGAACAGTCGAGCGCGATGCGGCTGCGCGACGTGGTGGGCCACGCGATCTACCAGAGCGCGCAGGCGATGCTGACGCGCGCGCTCGACGGCGAATCCACGGCCTTTGATCGCCTTGTGCAAGGGACCAACGGCGTGCGCCGCTGGATGACGATCCGCGTGGTGCCGGACGCCGCGCAGTCAGGCGAGGTGCATGGCGCGTTCGTGCTGATGAACGACATTCACGGCCTGAAGCAGGCGCAGGAGGCCTTGCGCGATTCGGAAGCCGAGCTCCGTCTCATCATGGACAACGTGCCGGCGCGCGTGTCCTCGATCGACCGCGATTACAAGTACCGCGTCGTCAACCGGCACAACGAGGACTGGCTGGGCGAATCACGCAATGCGATCACCGGCCGCCACATCGCCGAGGTGATGGGCAACGAGCGCGCCAACCAGCTGGGCCCGCTGCTCGATCGCGTGCTGCAGGGCGAGACCGTGATCACCGAACGCGAGCTGATCCAGCCCGACGGCGAGCTGCGCTGGGAGGCGCTGCACTTCGCGCCCAAGGTGGACGGCGAGGGTGTCGTCACCGGCATCTACGCGGTGCACACCGACATCCACGACCAGAAGCGCAACGAAGAGGAACTGAAGCGCGTCAACTGGATGCTGTCGTCGCACATCAACAACACGCCACTGGCGGTGCTGGAGTGGGACCGCGATTTCAAGCTGGTGCGCTGGTCGCCGCAGGCGGAGAACATCTTCGGCTGGATCTCGAGCGAGATCATCGGCGTGCCGCTCGACAACAGCCCGCTGCTGCATGAGGACGATCGCGCGGGCTTTGCCAGCCTGGTGGGGCGCCTGATGAGCGGAGAGGAGCCGCGCGCCACGGGCCTGACGCGCAATCGCCGGCGCGATGGCGAAACCATCTGGTGCGAGTGGTATCACTCCGCCCTGCTGGACGAGGAAGGCCAGATCGTCTCGATCCTGTCCTTCGTGCAGGACGTGTCATCGCGGATCCAGGCGGAAGAGCGCCTGCAGTACCTAGCCACACGGGATGCATTGACGGGTTTGCCGAATCGGCTTTTGCTGCACGAGCGCCTCAACCAGGCCATCGCGCTGGCCAAGCGCGGCGGGCGCCGGGTGGGCGTGCTGTTCATCGACCTCGACCGCTTCAAGAATGTCAACGACACGCTGGGCCACCGGATCGGTGACGAGTTGCTGAAGCGTGTGACAGTGGCGCTGTCGGGCGCGCTGCGCGAGACCGACCTGCTGGCGCGCCTGGGCGGCGACGAATTCATGGTGATCGTCGAGGATTTCGACGATCGCGCGGTGCTCGGTCGGGTTGCGCAGAAGCTGCTGGATGCGATCGCCCAGCCTTTCGAGATCGAATCGCATGCCATCTTCGTCACGTCGTCCATCGGCATCGCCGTCTATCCGGATGACACCGACGACCCGGAAGAGCTGCTGAAGTACGCGGACGTCGCGATGTACCGGTCGAAGGATCTTGGCCGCAACACCTACCAGTTCCTCGACGCCAACCTGGCGGAGCATCGCGTTCGCCAGCACACGCTGGAAACCTCGCTGCGCACGGCCCTCACCGACAACGCACTGCACCTGCACTACCAGCCGGTGCTGCGCGTGCACGACCGGACGATTGTCGGGGCCGAAGCGCTGCTGCGCTGGAACGACCCCGAGCACGGCAACGTGCCGCCGCAGGTGTTCATCCCGTTGGCGGAGGAGTCGGGCCTCATCCACCAGCTCGGTGAATGGGTGTTGCGCAGTGCCGCCCGGCAGTGCGTGGAATGGCGCGCGGCAGGCATGCCGCTATCCGTGTCGGTCAACATGTCGGCGCGGCAGTTCTACCGCGAGGACGTGGCGCAGCGCGTGTCCGAGATCGTGAAGTCGGAAAAATGCGATCCATCATGGATCGAGCTCGAAGTCACGGAGACCAGTCTGCTGCACGACCTCGATGCGATCCGCAAGGTGCTGCACCAGTTGCGCGACGAGGGCTTTACCGTGGCGATCGACGACTTCGGCACCGGCTATTCTTCGCTGACACACCTGAAGCACTTCCCGATCGACACGCTGAAGATCGACATCTCGTTCATCGCGGACCTTGAATCCGACCCGCAGGATGCGGCCATCACCGAGGCCATCATCGGCCTGGCGCGCGGCCTCGGATTGAAGGTGGTGGCCGAGGGCGTGGGCACGCGCGAACAGCTCGAGTTCCTCGACCAGCGCGGCTGCGACTGCTTCCAGGGCTTCTGGGCCAGCAAGCCGTTGCCGGCCGACGCGTTCTTCGACTACGTGCGCAAGAAATCAGTCGCGGTGTCCGCGACCTGAAGCGCGGCGTGCGCTAGTCGACCGTCGCCACCCAATCGGCCAGCGCCTTCGCGGCAATCTGCCACGCAGGATCGAGCATCAGCATGTGCGCCATGCCCGGCAGGATGGTCGCCGTGGTGCGGTGATGCGCGGCGGTCGCACGCGTGTCCTCGGGCGTGGAGATCCGGTCACCCTGCGCGCCCAGCACGAATACCGGCGTGGCGCAGGGCTTGGCTGGCCCCCAGTGCAGCCGCAGCGACAGGTCGAACAGCACGCGGGGTGACTCGCCATGCAGGTGGCGCAGCGCCTCGGCCAGCAGCCGGGGTTCGACCGCATTGCTGAAATAGAACGGCCGCAGCGTGGTCATCATGTCGACCGACATCCGGCTGGGGTCGAGCTGCGCCATGTGCCCCAGGTAATCGGGGTTCGATGTGGCAAGGCGCGCGGCGACCGGCATCAGGCCCGTCGGCGGCACCGGCGCCACCAGCGCGGCACCCCGCAGCGGGCGCGTGGCCAGCATGCGCTCGCAGATGGCCGCACCGATCGAATGGCCGATCAGGATCGGCGGCGCACCAAGCGTGGACGCGACATGCTCGACGTCGGCCACATAGTCGTCGAGACTGGCGATGAACAGCGTTTCCTTGCCGCCGCTCTCGCCGTGGCCGCGCAACGACAGCGCGTACGCCGGATACCCGCGGGCCGCGAACCACGGCAGGAAAAAGGGCTCCCAGCACCAGGCATCGCTGTAGCCGCCGTGGATGAAGAGCAGAGGGGGTTTGCGCGTGGCACGGGCCGGGAGGCGCGTGCGCACTTCGAGGTGATGCTCCGGAGCGGCCATTGATATCCGTTGAAGGTGCGACTGCTGGTAGGATGCGCACGCTCCATGCGCACCGCCCACGACATCCCGATTGTGCCAGACGCCGCGCCCGCAGCGCAGTCCTATGACGAGGACTGCCGGCGCTGCGGCCGTCTTGCGGCGTTTCTCGACACCGTCCGGGCCGCGCACCCAACCTACTGGTGCCGTCCGGTGCCGCCTTTCGGTGCGGCCACCGCCGCGCTGGTGATCGTCGGTCTCGCGCCCGGCATGCATGGCGCCAACGCCACCGGCCGGCCCTTCACTGGTGACCACGCCGGCATCCTGCTCTACCAGACGCTGTTCGACTACGGCTACGCCAGCCAGCCGGCCGTGGCAGGGCGCGACGACGGCATGCAATTGACCGGCGTGCGCATCACCAACGCGGTCAAGTGCCTGCCGCCGGACAACAAGCCCACGCCCGCCGAGATGCGCACCTGCAATGCGTTCCTGGCCGCCGACCTGCAGGCATTGCCGGCCGGCGGCGCCATCCTGGCATTGGGACGCATCGCGCACGACGCGACGCTGCGGGCGCTGGGCCTGCGCGCATCGGCGCTGGCCTTCGCGCACGGCGCGCAGCATCGACTTGACGACGGCCGCATGCTGATCGACAGCTACCACTGCAGCCGCTACAACACCAACACCCGCCGGCTGACCACGCCCATGTTCCGGGCCGTGTTCGACTCTATCGCCGATCACCTCGGCCGGCCGCGCGCCGTTGGCGAGCGCGTCTAGGGGCCACGCGCATGGACGACGAACCGCTGCCGCCGCCGCCCGTGTTCGACGCGCCCGAGCTGCTGCGCACGCTGCCGCACCGCCCGGGCGTTTACCGGATGATGAATGCGGCGGGCGAGACGCTGTATGTCGGGAAGGCCCGCGATCTCAAGAAGCGCGTCTCGAACTACTTCCAGAAGACCGGCCACGACCTGCGTATTGCCGCAATGGTGGCGCAGGTGGCGCGCGTCGAGATCACCGTCACGCGCTCCGAGGGCGAGGCGCTGCTGCTCGAGAACAATTTCATCAAGTCGCTCGAGCCGCGCTACAACATCCTCTTCCGCGATGACAAGAGCTATCCGTACGTCTGCATCAGCGGCGATCCCTTTGCGCAGCTGCGCTTCCATCGCGGTGCGCTGGACCGGCGCCACCGCTACTTCGGGCCGTTCCCCAGCGCCGGCGCGGTGCGCGAGGGCATCGCGCTGCTGCAGAAGGTGTTCCTGCTGCGGACCTGCGAGAATTCCGTGTTCGCACACCGGTCGCGGCCCTGCATGCTGCACCAGATCGGCCGCTGCACCGCGCCGTGCGTGGGACTGATCGGCGAGGCCGAGTATCGCGAGGACGTCGAAAGCGCGGCGCTCTTCCTGCGCGGCAAGGCAGGCGAGGTGCTGTCACAGTTGCAGGCGCAGATGGAGACCGCGTCCACGGCGCTGGAGTTCGAACGCGCCGCGCGCATCCGCGACAAGATCGCGCGGCTGCAGCAGCTGCAGGCGCGGCAGTTCGTCGAGAGCGCCACCGCCGGCGACATCGATGTCGTGGCGGCGGCCTCGGAGCGCGGGCTGCCTGCGGTGAACGTGGTGATGGTGCGCGGAGGCCGCCACGTGGGCGACCGCACGTTCTTTCCTCGTCACGCCGATGCGCTCGACCCCGAAGCGCTGTCCACCATCGTGCCGGCGTTCCTCGAGCAGCACTATGTCGAGCGGCCGGTGCCGCCCACCATCGTGGTGCCCGACGCCGACGATCATGCGGCGCTGGCGGAAGTGCTCTCGGCGCAAGCGGGGCAGAAGGTAGAGATCGTCGGCAACCCGGGCGGCGAGCGCCGCGTGTGGCTGGCGATGGCGTTGCAGAACGCCACGCTGGCCATCCGCCAGAAGCTGGCGCAGAAGGCCACCCAGGAAGACCGGCTGGCCGCGTTGCAGGAGGCACTGGGACTGCCGCCGACGGTGCAGCGGATCGAATGCTTCGATGTGTCGCACACGATGGGCGAGGCGGCGGTGGCCTCGTGCGTGATCTTCGACAAGCTTGCCATGCAGTCGGGTGAGTATCGCAAGTTCAATGTCACGCCGGACCAGGGCGGCGACGACTATGCGGCGATGCGCGAAGCGTTGTCGCGGCGCTGCGCACGCATCGTCGCCGGCGAGTACCCGGCACCGGACCTGCTGGTGATCGATGGCGGCAAGGGCCAGGTGGCGGTGGCCGCAAACGTGCTGGAGGAGCAGGGCATGCATGGGGTGCCGCTGATCGGCATCGCCAAGGGACCGGAACGCAAGGCGGGGGAGGAGGACATCGTGTTCCCCGACCGCGACGCGGTGCTGAACCTGCCGCCGGATCATCCCGGTCTGCACCTGCTGCAGCAGATCCGCGACGAGGCGCATCGCTTCGCGATTCAGGGTCACCGTGCGCGCCGCGCCAAGGCGCGCACGACGTCGACGCTGCAGGAGATCAGCGGTGTCGGCCCGTCAAAGCGGCGCGCGCTGCTGGCGCACTTTGGCGGCGTGAAGGGCGTGCAGGCGGCAAGCGTCGAAGATATCGCGCGGGTGCCGGGCATTTCGCGGTCCCTGGCGGAGCGGATCTTCGCCGAGCTGCACTGACGTTTGGCGTGGGTCCTCATCCGCAACTCCGTGGTTAAGGCGGGTCGTCCCGGGCGGGCGGGTATTCTTCCCGCTCCGAAGCCCCCCAAGAGTTGCCGATGACGAACCGCGCCGGACCGGTGCCCCAGGCCGATGTGACCAGCCGCCACCGGGAATGAACTGATGGCCTGGCCACGCCGCCGCATCCTGTGGATCGCCGCCAGCGTCCTCGCGACGCTTGCGGTCGTCTTTGTCGTGCTGAACCTGTTGCCGCCCAGCCAGCGGGTGCAGCAGCCGCTTGAACGCCACTATGCCACCGGCGAGCCCGGCTATTTCCGCGCACTGGGCACGATGCTGGGACCGCCGGTGCTGTCAGGCAATCGCGTGGAGGCATTGCAGAACGGCCGCGAGATCTTTCCTGCGATGCTGGAAGCGATCCGCAGTGCGCGCGAGACTGTCACGTTCGAGTCCTATATCTACTGGTCGGGTGAGGTCGGCCAGGCTTTCGCCGATGCGCTGGCGGAGCGTGCGCGTGCCGGCGTGCGGGTTCACGTGCTGCTCGACTGGGTGGGGTCGCAAAAGATCGATGCGTCGTTGCTGGCAAGGATGCGCGATGCTGGCGTCGAGGTGGAGATGTACCGGCCACTGTCCTGGTACCACCTCGGGCGGCTCAACAATCGTACGCATCGCAAGCTGCTCGTCACCGACGGCAAGGTCGGGTTCACGGGTGGCGTGGGCATCGCCGACAAGTGGGATGGCAACGCCGAGGATGCGTCCCACTGGCGGGACACGCACTATCGCGTCGAAGGCCCGGCCGTCGGGCAGATGCAGGCCACCTTCCTCGATAACTGGACGAAGGCGAGCGGCAAGGTGCTGCATGGCAACGCGTACCTGCCGCAGCAACTGCCTGCAGGCAGCATGCAGGCCCAGATGTTTTCAAGTTCCCCGGAAGGCGGCGCGCAGAGCATGCACCTCATGTACCTGCTGGTCCTGACCGCCGCGGAGAAGACGATCGACCTGTCAAGTGCGTACTTCGTGCCCGACACGCTGACTAGCGATGCGCTGGTCGCGGCCCTGCGGCGGGGTGTACGGGTGCGCATCATCGTTCCCGGACCGATCATCGATACCGACCTCGTGCGGCGTGCGGGCCGCTCGACCTGGGGGCCGCTGCTTGCGGCCGGCGCGCAGATCCACGAGTATCAGCCGACGATGTTCCACTGCAAGCTGCTGGTGGTGGATGGGCTGCTCGTCTCCGTCGGGTCCACCAATTTCGATCCGCGTTCTTTCAGGCTCAATGACGAAGCCAACCTCAACGTCTACGATGCAGACTTTGCGGCCGCGCAAACGGCGGTGTTCGAGCGCGATCTCGCGCAGGCGCGCCGGGTCACGTTGGCTGAATGGGAGTCTCGACCCTGGCACGAAAAGTTGATCGAGCACACCGCCGGGTTGCTCGGCGCGCAACTCTAGCAAGCGCACCCCTCAGGATCGCCACGACGATGACACCAAAAAAGCACTTCACGATGGTCCGCGAATTCCACCTCGCGGATTTCTTCACGCTGGCCAACGCGGCCTGCGGTGTGGCCGGCGTGTTCTGCGCGATGCTGTTTGTCGGCACCCAGTCGCTGCATTACTTCATGTGGGCCGCGGCGCTGGCGCCCGCGGCCTTCGTCTTCGACGTTCTCGACGGCCGCATCGCGCGCTGGCGGCAGACGCATTCGGCGCTGGGCCGCGAGCTCGACTCACTGGCCGACGTCATTTCGTTCGGCGTGGCCCCCGCGGCGCTGGGTTTTGCGGCGGGCCTGACGGGCGGCTGGGACTGGGCGGCGCTGATCTACTTCGTCTGCTGCGGCGTCGGGCGGCTCGCGCGCTATAACGTCACGGCGGAAAGCCTGTCCGGTGCCAGCGGGAAGGTGGCGTACTTCGAGGGCACGCCCATTCCCACCAGCGTCGTGCTGACCGGCGTGCTGGCATGGCTGGCATGGAAGGGGCTGCTAGGCCCCTCGCTTCCGGGTGGCGTGTGGAGCATCGGCCCGTGGGACCTGCATCCGTTGTCGTTGATGTTCGTGCTGTCCGGCACGCTGATGATCAGCAAGACGCTGCGGATCCCGAAGCCCTGAAGGTCCGCTATCGCGCGACGCGCAGCACGACGTCGAGCGGGTTGTGATCGGATGAGGTGACCGTTTCCGCGCCTGACGCCACCACCGCGAGGTCGCGCACGAAGACATGATCCACCGGCCGGCCGAGGAACTGCGAACGGCGGTCGTCGGCAAAGGTCACGGCACGCAGCTGCAATCGCAGCGCCATCGACTCCAGTTCCACGCTGCGTGCTTCGGACCAGGTGTTGAAATCTCCTGCCAGCACCAACGGGCCGCGATGTTGCGACAACACGTCCGCCAGGGCGTCCAGCTGCGCGCGGTAGGCGGCCAGCGTCAGCGTGAAATTGATCGCATGCACGTTGGCGATGGCCAGCGTATCCGTGGTCCCGGCCAGCGGCAGCCACGTGATGACGGCCGATTTCGGCAGGCGCGCGATGGGCTCGTTGATGCGTTGCGTGCAGGTTGCCAACGGCGCGACCCGCGCCGCCGTCAGCACGCCGACGTCCGCGTCGCGGTAGATGAACGAGCTGGCCAGGATCCAGCGCAATCCCGCATCGCGCAGGATGGCCTGCAACGGCGCCTGCAGCGTCACCTCCTGCAGCAGCAGGATGTCGTTGGCGCGCGCCAGGCGCGCGAGGTCGGTCTCCCAACCCTGATCCTCCTGCTTGTGGATGTTCCAGACGAGGAGGCGGATGGCCGCGGGGTCGACGGCGGCATTGCCGCGTGGGGTGGCATTGGCCGGTGCGGCGGCGGCCAGCGCGTTGGCACATTGCAACGTCGCGATCCGGAGACCCTCCGGTTCGTCGATCACGGCCCGCGGATCGGTGGTCAGCGACACGCAGCCCGCCAGCAGCGCCGCGGCGCCTGCCAGCATGGCGCGCCGGCGCCAATCACCGCGAGTTCTCAATGCAGGTGCGCGTCGGGCACGCGGGTCACGAGCGGTGGCAGGCAGGACATCGATGGGGGCACGCCGGGCGCATTGCGGATGCGCAAGGATAACCGCAACGCGCACGGTAGAATCCGGGTAAGCGTGCTCCTGACGCCACGCTCCTGCCGATGCCCCTCAACATCCCGATTGCCCTGACCTGGCTGCGGATCATCATGATCCCGGTGTTCGTCGCGGTCTATTACCTGCCCGACACCTGGCTGACGCCGGAGATGAAGAACTGGACGGCGATGTCGATCTTCGCGGTGGCGGCCATCACCGACTGGCTCGATGGCTACCTGGCGCGCCGGTGGGGGGAGACC
>JANNNM010000380.1:0-4480 GCA_031398535.1 Betaproteobacteria bacterium
CGGTGGTCCCGTCGCTCTCCAGCGCCACCAGTCGCCCCAGCTGCACCGGCCCCCGTGGTGCCGCCGGGGTACTGGAGGAATGCAATGTCTTCATGGCCCACCGGCACGCGCTCGAGCGTGCGCTTCCGGCCGGCGGCGAGCGCATCGGACATGCGGATCGAGCCCGGCAGCGAGTAGGCCGGCACCATCTTCTTCACGTGCCGGATCGCAAAGTCGACGATGATGCCCTTGAATCCCAGCAGTTCGCCGATCGATGTCACGACGACCTGCCTGACCTTGGTCTTGGCGACCACGGCCGCCACCGTTCCGGCAAAATTCTCGACGCAGATCAGGATCTCGGCGCCTGAGTCGGTGAGCTGGTGCTCGAGTTCGCGCGGCGTGTAGAGCGGGTTGACGTTGACTACCGTGCAGCCCGCGCGCAGCGTGCCGAACAGTGCCACCGGGTACTGGAGGATGTTGGGCATCATCAGTGCAACGCGCGTGCCCTTCACGCAGCCCATGCCCTGCAGCCACGCCCCGAAGGCGCTGGACAGCGCGTCCAGTTCCGCGAAGCTCAGCGACTTGCCCATGCACGTGAATGCAGGCCGCGCGGGAAACTTGCCGACGCTTTCCTCGAAGATGTCGCGCACCGACGAATATTCGTTGATGTCGATTTCCGCAGGGACACCCTTCGGATACTGCTTCAACCAGATCTTTTCCACGACGCTCCTCCTTGACCCGCGGTCATTCACGGCGACAGTTCTGCCACCGCGCACACCGCAGTCCTTCGACACGGGTTGATGCCACGCAAGATCGGCGCGGGCCCATGCGTGGGGCCTCGCGTCCGCTCAAAAATCCTACACCAGTTGTCGCATTTCGGGGGGCGACACTGGCCGAATCATGTTGCCGCAGCGAAATGCAGCGGTCCGCCCCGGAACGGCGCGAAGCCGGTCCCGAAGATCGCGCCGGCATCGACCAGGTCCGCGTCGGCAACGATTCCCTCGGCTTGCGCGGCGCGTGCCTCCGCGACCAACGGCGCCACCAGGCGTTCCGCCAGTCCCGCGGGCACGGCCCCGGCAGCGCTTTTTTGCGCCTTGCCGTCCACCCAGGCGTAGAAGCCGCGGCCGGACTTGCGCCCCAGGTGCCCGGCCCCGATCAGTTCCATCAGCTTGCGCGGCGGCGCCTGCTCGTTGCCCAGCAGCTTGCCCACCGCCACGCAGATGTCGAGGCCGACGGTATCCGCAAGCTCGATCGGCCCCATCGGCATCCCGAACGCCAGCGCCGCTTCGTCGATGGTCTCCGGCGCGATGCCGTCGTCCACGCAACGCATCGCCGCCATCAGGTACGGGGCCAGCACGCGATTGACGAGGAAGCCCGGCGCGCTCTTCACCGGCAGCGGCAGCTTGTCGATCTGGCGCACGAAGGCTGCGGCGCGCGGCACCAGCGAGGCTTCGGTCTGCGCGCCGACGACGATCTCGACCAGCATCATCTTTGCCACCGGGTTGAAGAAGTGCAACCCGATCAGCCGCTGCGGCGCATGCAGCGCGGTGGCAATGTCCTCGAGCGGAATGCTCGACGTGTTGGTCGCCAGCATCGCATCGGGTCGCGCCTGCTTCTCGAGCGCCGCGAAGAGTGTGCGCTTGGCCTCGACGTTCTCGAAGATGGCCTCGATGATCACGTCCGCCTGCGCCACGCCGTCGCCCGCCACGTCCGGGATCAACCGGTCGGTCGCGTCGCGGACGCGACGCGGATCGCGCAGGCGGTCGGCGAAAAGCTTCGCCGCGCGTCCCATGGCCGGCGCCAGTCGCTCTGCATTCTGGTCCTGCAGCGTGACGCGCAGGCCGCGCAGCGCGCACCACGCCGCGATGTCGCCACCCATCGTGCCTGCCCCCACCACGTGCACATGGGCCGCCTTGAAATCACCTTCCTTGCCGAAGCTCTTCAACCGTTCCTGCAGCCGGAACACGCGGATGAGGTTCGCCGCCGTCGGCGCTTTCAGCAGCGACGGGATCGACGCCGGATCACCCGGCGCCGCATCGAGCGCATTGCCATCGAAGCGGACCCACAGGTCGAGGATGGCATAGGGCGCCGGATAGTGCTCGATGCGCGCGCGCTTGGCGACCTGTTTACGCGCTTTCGCAGCGATGTAGCGGCGCACCAGCGGATTCAACGTCAGCGACAGCGGAAAGCGCAGCCGTTGCGGCGGCGGCAGTGCATGCAACACGCCGCGCGCCGTGCTCTCCATCACGCGCGGCGGCGCACTCTCGTCCGCGAGGCCCAGTTTCTTCGCGCGCCGCGCGTCGATCGTGCGGCCCGTCAGCAGCATGTCGAGCGCGGCCGGCGCGCCGATCAGCCGCGGCAGGCGGCGGATGCCGCCCCAGCCCGGCACGATGCCCAGCATCACCTCCGGCAACCCGAGTCGCGTGCCGGGTTCGTCCACCACCACGCGATAGCGGCAGGCCAGCGCCAGCTCGAGGCCGCCCCCGAGGCAGAAGCCCTTCACCAGCGCGAGTGTCGGATAGCGGACCTGCGCCAGGCGTTCGAATGTATCCCAGCCGCGTCGGACGATCGCCAACGCGCCAGCTTCGTCCGTGACGCCGGCGAACTCGTCGACGTCGGCGCCGGCAATGAAGCCGTTGGCCTTGCCCGAGCGAATCACCAGTGCCTTGGGCGGGTCCCGGTCGAGCAGGTCCAGCGCCTCGTTCAATTCAGCCAGCACCTCGCCCGACAGCGTGTTGGCGGTGGCGCCTGCCTTGTCCAGTGTCAGCCACGCAAAGCCGTCGGCCTCGCGCTCGATGGTCCAGTGTTGCATCAGGAATCCCGCGGGTTCAGTTGAATGGATGACCATGCGTACACGATCAAACGCGTTCGATCAACATCGCGCCACCCAGGCCGCCGCCGATGCAGATGGCGGCCATGCCGCGCTTGCCACCGGTGCGCCGCAATACGTTCAGCACATGCAGCACGATGCGCGTGCCCGATGCGCCGACCGGATGGCCCAGCGCGATCGCGCCGCCATCGACATTGAGTCGCGCCGGGTCGATCGCGCCCAGCGCGCCGGGCAACCCCAGTTCGTTGCGGCAGTAGTCGTCGCTGGCCCAGGCGCGTTCGCAGGCGAGCACCTGCGCTGCGAAAGCCTCGTTGATCTCCCACGTATCGATGTCGTTGAGTCCCAGTCCATGGCGCTGCAGGATCGGCGTGGCGGCATGCACGGGACCCAGCCCCATCTGCGCGGGATCGAGCCCCGCCCACTGCGAGTCGACGATGCGGCCCAGCGGCGTCAGGTTGTGCTTGGCCACCGCGCGTTCCGAGGCCACCACCACCCATGCGCCGCCATCGGTGATCTGCGAGCTGTTGCCGGCCGTCACGTTGCCGTACTTGCGGTCGAAGAAGGGCCGCAGCTTCGCCAGGTTTTCCGGTGTGGAATCCGCACGTGCGCCATCGTCTTCCGCGTAGACCTTGCCGGTCTTGTCGTACAGCGTGACGAGTTCGTCGGCGAAGTGCCCGGCCTTCTGGGCGGCCAGCACCTTGGCATGGCTGCCGGCCGAATACGCATCCATCTGCTGCCGCGTGATGCCGAACCGATGCGCAAGATTCTCCGCCGTCTGGCCCATCAGCAATCCACAGATCGGATCGGTGAGGCCCTTCATCAGCGCGATGACCGGCGCGAGGTAGCCGGGTCGGAACTGCGCGAGCAGCGGCGCGCGCTGGCCGAAGGACTTCGCTGCATACCAGCGCGACAGCCACATCACCATCGCGTCGGAGAAGAGCAGCGGCGCGCGCGACAATGCGTCTACCCCGCCTGCCAGCACGAGATCGGAGCGGCCCGCGCGGATATTGTTGACGGCCGAGTCGATCGACTGCATGCCCGACGCACAATTGCGCATCACGGTCCAGCCCGGCACCTTGAGGCCGCAGCCCATGCGCAGGGCCGCCACCCGGCCGATGTTCACTTCGTCGGCCGACGGCGCGGCGCAACCGAGGATCACTTCATCGAGGTCGCTGCCTGCGAATTTCTGCCGCAGCAGCAACGCGCGGCCGGCGTCCGTCGCGAGGTCCGATGCCGCGAACGGCCCTGGCCGGTTGCGCGACTTGAGAAACGGCGTGCGATTGCCGTCAATGATGTAGACAGGCTCGCTCATGTTCAGGCTGCCTCGCGCCGCTTGACCGGCTCGACATGCGGCCGCACCGCGTCGATGGCCGGCTGCAGCAGCGTCGCGCCAAGGTCGCGGTCGAAGTCGTCGACCTTGATCACGCGGGCGACAAGTTCACGCTGGCTGATCAGCACGCGCGCTTCGGCAGCATCGATCACGCCGCCTTCCACGCCACGCATCGCCAGCACTTCAATGCCCGACCCCGGCGGCACGACGCCGTCGATCCGCTTTTCGCGGTTGGCGAGCTTCAGCTTCGCTTCGACCGGCTCGGTGGCCACCGTCGCGTCGAGCGCGCGCTCGATCAGCCGCACCGGGTCGTCCTCGCCGGTGCCGATGTACATGCCCGC
>JANNNM010000476.1:0-2697 GCA_031398535.1 Betaproteobacteria bacterium
GTCCGCTGCCACTCCGCTCCCAGGGTGACGCCGCGATCGCGCAACGCGCGTTCGGCTGCCGCCACTGCGTCGGCGCGCTCGATGCGCAGCGGTGGCGCATCGACGTGCCACGGCGACCACACCAGCCACGCGGCGAACCCGGCGATGCCGAGCCAGGGCAACGCCCGCAGCGCGAGGCGCGAGGCAGTTCCGGTGGATCCATTTGCAATCGGTGGCGCGACCGCCTCCGGCGCCACGTGAACACGCGGTTGCCAGCCCGCGTTCCACAGCGCCGCAGGCAACGCGCGCCAGGCGCCCGCCTGCCACCGGCGCACGACGACAATGGCTGCAGGCACGCACGCCGCCGCGATCACCAGCGCCTGCTGCAACGTGGCGCCCGGAGCGTCGATCAGGAAGAGCGGAATCGAGAACAGCACCACATCGAACAGCGTATGCAACACGATGGCGGGCAACAGGCCGTAGCGCAGGAAGATCAGCGCCCACAACATCGACGGCACCAGCAGCTCGACCACTCGCGAGTACGCCGGAAGTCCTGGATAGTTGGCATGCGCGGCGCCGAAGATCACCGCCTGCAGCACGAACGCAATGGCAATGCCCCACGTGCGCCGGCCGAAATGCGCGCCGACCAGCGCGCCCAGCGCCAGCGGGATCGCGCGGAACAGGCACTCTTCCATGAAGCCCGCCTGCAGCGACATCGCGATCGGCATCAGCGCCGGCACTGCCGACGACAGGATGTTCGGATCGGTCAGGGCCTCGGACGGCTGCCACCACCCCAGCCAGCGATTGGTCGCGTAGTAGAACGTCGCGACCAGCGCCAGCTCGACGGGCACGAAGAGATACCCGCCCGCCGTGCGGCCGGCCACTTCCGGCGTGCCGCCCGCCGCGCGCGACCACAGCCGCCACAACTGCGGCTGCTGCGGAAAGGCGCGCCGCGTCAGACCTTCCGCGGCCATGAACACCAGCGCGAGCGCGAGGCCTGCGCCCAGCATCGTGGCCAGTGCCGTCGCGATCTCGCGCACCCAGAACAGGTCGGCGTCGCGCGTGGTGGGAAATCCGAACCACGCGGCCGGATAGTTGGCGAGCGAGGCCGCGCCGAGCAGTCCGCCGACCACCAGCCCCGCCACCAATGCCGGCTTGACCTGCAAAGTGCGCGTGCGCAGCAGCCACAGCGCGCCCAGCACGCAGCCGATGAGTCCATACACGACGCCGGCCGCAATGCTGGCCACCGCGGCAATCGTATTGTTGGCGCTGCGCAGTTCCTGGTATTGCCGGCCGAAACTCTCCGGCACGTAGAACCTGGGCGCCACTTCCACCAGTTCGTCGCCGGCGACCGCAAGTTGCAGGCGGATGCGGCCCTCGCCGAACGCATCGTCGCGCTCGAACACGAAGCGATGGTCCACCCGCCCGCTGGTGCGCGTTTGCGTGGCCGTCTCCAGCAATCGGTAGGGCTTGAGATCAACACCCCAGGTGCGCCCGGCCGCATCGCGTGCCAGCGCGAGCGCGGCCTCGGCGGAGAGGGCCTTGCTTGCAGGATCGCGGATCGCGTCCTCCGCCAGCCGCCGCGTGAAGCCATCGACCGCGCCGTCCGGCCGCAGGCGCACCGAGGCCTCCGCGATCGTGCCGGGCACGAAGAGCCGCACTTCCCACCAGTACGGCGCGTAGAGTCCGCCCGCGACCAGTTGCGCGAATGCGGCCTTGCCGCCGCCTTCGAGCTCGATGTAGTTCTGCGCATCGTCGTCGTGGTCGAACACGGCGGCCGTGCGCGCGCCGGCCGGCGCCAGCTGATGCGCCGCATTGAGCGCCTGCGCCTTCGCCAGCGCAGCGTCGCGCGACAGCGTGATGTCGAGATTGACGAGCGGAATCGCGAGCGGGAAGAGCCGCCACGCCAGCCACGCGCACGCCAGTGCCACGACCGCATAGGCGACCCAGAACGCGGGCTGCCGGTCGATCGTCTTCAGCGGGTGCCCGTCTGGATGACGCCGGCTGCGACCAGCCGCGCGATGGCGGCGGCGTCGAGCGACAGGCGCTCGCGCAGCACCGCTTCGGTGTGCTGCGCCAGCACCGGCGGCGCACGTTCCGGGACGAGCGGCGTCCCCGACATCCGGAACGGTGCCACCATCTGCGGCACCGTGCCCGCCACGGCATGCGGCATGTCGATGCGCAAGCCGCGCGCCACCACCTGCGGATCGGCCATCACCGCGTCGAGGCGATTGATCGGTCCGCCCGGGACGCCGGCGACCTCGAGCGCGGCCAGCCAGTCATGTTGCGTGCGCGTGCGCGCAACCTCCGCGACCAACGGGACGAGCACGTCGCGGTGGCGCACGCGGTTGGCGTTCTTCGCGAAGCGCGCGTCCTCGGCCCACTCGGGGTGCCCCGCCACGCCGCAGAACGCGCGGAACTGCCCGTCGTTGCCCACGGCCAGGATGAAGTGGCCATCGGCGCACGCGAAGACCTGGTACGGGACGATGTTCTGGTGCGCGTTGCCGGCGCGCGAGGGCGGCGTGCCACCGACGAGATAGTTCATGTTCATCACCGCCATCATGGCGACGGCGGAATCGAAGAGCGCGAGATCAATGTGCTGGCCAACACCGGTACGATCGACGTGCGCCAGCGCGGCCTGGATCGCCACCGCGCCATACATGCCGGTCATGATGTCGGTGATGGCCACGCCGGCCTTCTGCGGCCCGCCGCCCGGCA
>JANNNM010000539.1:0-6994 GCA_031398535.1 Betaproteobacteria bacterium
CGCGCGAGGTCGGCGAAAAGCTCGTCTCGCGGATCAAGTGGTGGGAGGAGTACACCACGCGCGAGAAGGGCGAGATGAACAACAACCCGTCGCCGGGCAACAAGGCCGGCGGCCTCACCACCATTCTCGAAAAATCGCTGGGTGCGGTCGCCAAGGGCGGCACCACCAACCTCGTTGCCGTCTACGAATATGCAGAGCCCGTCACCGCGCATGGCTTCGTCTACATGGACACGCCGGGCTACGACCCGGTATCCGCCACCGGGCAGGTGGCCGGCGGCGCCAACATGATCGTGTTCACGACGGGCCGTGGGTCCGCCTACGGCTGCGCGCCGTCGCCGTCGCTCAAGCTGTCGACCAACACGCCGCTTTGGGTGAAGCAGGAGGAGGATATCGATCTCAACTGCGGGGAGATCGCCGACGGCAATGCGTCGGTTGAGGGCCTGGGCGAACGGCTGTTCCAGATGATCCTGGAGACGGCCTCGGGTACCAAATCGAAGAGCGAGAAGCATGGTTACGGGCAAAGCGAGTTCGTGCCGTGGTACCTCGGTGCCGTGATGTAGCCAGCCGCCATGGACGAAGCGGCATGTTTCGATGCAGCAGTTGAAACGGGGCACCGCCGGGTTGACACCCGCCGGGCCCGCCCGTAGTCTCATCGCAGCCTGCAGCGGACAAGCCGGCTGAACGCCGCGCCGCGCAGTTTGGTCATTTACGGAGGAGTCACATGAAGCAAGTCATCAAGCTTGTCGCCGCGCTGGTTGCGCTCGGCATATTCGCCGCGCCCGTCGCGGCGCAGGAAAAACTAAACGTCTGGTTTACCAAGGGCTTCTACAAGGCCGAGGACGACGCGCTCGACGAAGTGGTCAAGAAGTTCGAGGCGAAGACCGGTGTCAAGGTCGAGCTGTCGCGCTACGCGGTGCAGGACATAATCCCGAAGACCGTGGCGGCGCTCGACGCAGGCAACGTACCCGACGTGGCTTTCGGTCATACCTATGATTTCCAGGTGACGGCCAAGTGGGCCTTCGACGGCAAGCTCGAGGACATCTCGACGATCATCACGCCGATCAAGGACCGGTTCCTCAAGAACACCATCGAGACCACGTACCTCTACAACGACAAGACCAAGAAGAAGGCGTACTACGCGTTCCCGCTCGAGCAGCAGACCATCCACATCCAGTACTGGAAGGACATGCTGGCCGAGGCGGGCTTCAAGGATAGCGACATCCCGACCAACTGGAAGGCGTACTTCGACTTCTGGTGCGACAAGGTGCAGCCGGCCCATCGCACCAAGACGGGCAAGCGCACCTACGCCGTCGGGCAGCCGATGGGCGTGGACTCCACCGACTCGTTCTTCTCGTTCCTGACGTTCATGGATGCCTACAACGTCAAGCTGGTCGACGACAACGGCAAGCTGCTGGTCGATGATCCCAAGGTTCGCGCCGGCCTCATCGCCGCGATCAAGGAATACACCGACCTGCGCACGCGCGGCTGCACGCCGCCGTCGTCCACCAGCTGGAAGGACCCGGACAACAACGTCGCGTTCCACAACAAGACCATCCTGATGACGCACAACGCGACGATCTCGATCGCGTCGAAGCATCTGGACGATGCCAACAACGCGGCGCTGACGGCGGAGCAGCGCGCGCAGGCCAAGAAGAACTACGACGAACTGATCGCCACCGCGGCCTTCCCGAAGAAGCCCGACGGCTCGCCGATGGTCTACCGCGCGGCGATCAAGACCGGCGTGATCTTCGTCGATTCCAAGAACAAGGCGCGGGCCAAGGAATTCGTCGCGTTCCTGCTGCAGGACGAGAACATGATTCCCTTTGTCGAAGGCGCGCTGGGCCGTTGGTTCCCGGTGACCAAGGTCGGCGCGGCGCGCCCGTTCTGGCAGGCCGACGTGCATCGCAAGGCGGTGTACAACCAGTTCGCCGCCGGCACGGTGCCCTTCGAGTTCACCAAGAACTACAAGTTCACGGTGCTCAACAACGAGAACGTCTGGGCCAAGGCGATGAGCCGCGTCAACAACGACGGCTGGACGCCAGACAAGGCTGTCGATGAAATGATCGTGCGCATCAAGCAGGTCGCAGGCTGATCACCTGACGTCGTACCGGGCGCTTTCCGGCAGCAATGCCGGAGAGCGCCGGGGCCAGCGGACCTGCGTGGGCGGGCGCTGTCCCCGGCGTGCCACTCGCCGCCGCCGTCAATGATCGTCTGAGACCTATGGCCACGATTGCCCTGCCACGCATCGATCCTGCTTCGCCCGTCGGGCCGGAGAAGAAGGCCCTGTCGCCTTGGCTCGTCTGGGGCCTCCTGTTCATGGTTCCGTACGTGCTGGTGTTCGTGGTGTTCGTCGTCTACCCGGTGCTGTACGGGTTGTGGCTCGCGCGGGATCCGCATAGCTATGTGAAGTTGTTCGAGGATCCCGTGTTCTTCCGGTCGATGCTCAACACTGCGCTGTTCCTGATGATTGCGGTCAACCTGAAGTTCGTGCTGGCGATGGTGGTCTCGGGCCTGCTGGTGCAACCCCGGTGGTGGATCAAGATCCTGGCGGTGCTGTTCATCCTGCCATGGGCGGTGCCGTCCATTCCCACCATCCTGTCCTTCCGCTTCATGTTCAATCCCGAATGGGGCATCGTCAACACGCTCATCTTCAAGCTCACCGGCGCGGACGGTCCCAACTGGCTCAACAACCACTACATCGCGCTGGGCGGCTCGATGCTGGTGCATATCTGGAAGTCGCTACCGTTCTGGACGCTGATCCTCATTGCTGGCCGCCTCGCCATTCCCGCGGAGCAGTACGAGGCCGCCAGCGTGGACGGCGCATCGTCGTGGCAGAAGTTCAGGTTCGTCACGTGGCCGTCGATGCAGACGCTTTATGTGACCTCGACGCTTCTGTCCATGATCTTCACGCTGGGCGACTTCAACAGCGTCTATCTGCTGACCGGCGGTGGCCCTGCCGATCTGACGCACGTGATGGCAACGCTTGGCATCCGCTACCTGCGCCTCGACCAGGTGGACATGGCGATGGCTACCATCGTCTGCGCGATGCCGATCGTGCTGCCGCTCGTCTACTTCATGATGAAGAGGCTGTCCAAGTGAGCGCCGCGGCGGCCACGCGCATTTCGTGGCGCAAGGTGGGCACCGAGACCAAGCTGTTGCTGATCGGCATCCCCGTGCTGCTGTGGACGATGCTGCCGATCTATCACATCTTCCTGTTTTCCATCTCGAGCAAGGAAGAGGCGTTTGCCGGCAAGATCTGGCCAGACAACCCGACGCTTCGCAACTTCGAGGTCGTGTTCAGTCAGCAGCATTACTTCCTCAATCATTTCTGGCAGCAGCTCTGGAACTCACTGTGGATTGCCTCGGCCGTCGGCGCGATCACGTTGTTGATTGCCACCACGGCGGCCTTTGCGATCAGCCGGATCAAGGTCAAGGGTGGTCGCACGGTGATGAACTTTGCGCTGCTCACGTACTTCATACCGGCCGCATTCCTGGCTGTGCCGATGTACAAGGCGATGAGCACCTACGGACTTCTCAACAACCAGTGGTCGCTGGTGCTGGCCATGGTCACGATTGCCTCGCCCTATGCGATCTGGGTGCTGAAGCAGGCGTCCGACAAGCTGCCCTACGAACTCGATGAGGCGGCGCGCATCGACGGGGCTTCGCCGGTGCAGCTGTTCCGGCTGGTCTACCTGCCGCTGATGCTGCCGTCGATGGTAGCCGTGGGCACTTATGCACTATTGCTGGCGTGGAACGAGTACCTGTATGCGTTTCTGCTGCTTTCCAATGAGAAGGACGTGCCGCTGTCGGTGGCGCTCGGCCACTTCCTGTCCGCGGATGACTCGCCGTGGGAGCTCCTGATGACCACTGGCCTCATCTACGCATTGCCCCCGGCGGCAATCTACTACGCCTTCAAGCGCTACATGGTCGGCGGTCTCACCGCCGGCGCCGTCAAGAGCTGATACCGGAGTCCGCAAGCATGGCCACCGTTTCGTTCAATGCCGTCGAAAAGTCCTACGGCGCCACCAAGGTGCTGCATGGCGTCAGCTTCGACATCCATGACGGCGAGTTCGTCGTGCTCGTCGGCCCGTCGGGTTGCGGCAAGTCCACGCTGCTGCGGATGCTGGCGGGCCTGGAGGAAATCACCGGCGGCACCATCGCCATCGACGGACGGGTGGTCAACGACGTCGAGTCGAAGGACCGCGACATCGCGATGGTGTTCCAGAGTTATGCGCTGTATCCGCACATGACC
The DNA here is from genome assembly GCA_031398535.1 of Betaproteobacteria bacterium. GTDB lineage: Bacteria > Pseudomonadota > Gammaproteobacteria > Burkholderiales > Casimicrobiaceae > VBCG01. Next base: position 4,253 of record JANNNM010000539.1, read on the forward strand.
GTAGGCGAGAACATGGCGTTCAGCCTGAAGCTGCGCAAGGCGGATCCGAAGATGATGGAGGAGCGCGTGGCCAATGCGTCGCGCATCCTCAACCTCGACCCGTATCTCAAGCGCTATCCGCGCGAACTTTCCGGTGGCCAGCGGCAGCGCGTGGCGATGGGCCGCGCCATCGTCCGCGATCCCAAAGTGTTTCTCTTCGACGAGCCGTTGTCCAATCTCGACGCCAAGTTGCGCGTGGCGATGCGGGCGGAGATCAAGGCGCTGCATCAACGCCTCAAGACCACCACCGTGTACGTCACGCACGACCAGGTCGAGGCGATGACGATGGCTGACCGCATCGTCGTGATGCACGATGGCCGCATCGAGCAGATCGGCGCGCCGCTCGAACTCTACGATCATCCGGAGAACCTGTTCGTGGCGCAGTTCATCGGTTCGCCGGCGATGAACGTCGTCAACGGCAAGGTGCGGCGGGCAGGCGGGCAGGCGTTCGTCGAAGTGGGGGGCGGCATTCAATGGCCGCTGTACGCGGGCCCCGGTGTCGACGGGCAGGCGGTGGCCTACGGCATCCGCCCCGGTGACCTGACGCTCACCGGACCCGATGCGGCCAACGCAGTGCAGGGTGAAATCGTCGTCGTGGAGCCTACCGGTGCGGAAACCGAGCTGGTCATCCAGGCGGGCGAGGCCACGCTGACGCTCGTCACCCACGGTCGCACCACCGTCAATCCCGGCGACCGCATTGGCCTGGCCGTCGACCCCGGCAAGGTGCATGTATTCGACCAGGGCACCGGCATGCGGCTGGCCGCATGACGATGCCTGTCTTCACGCCTGCAAGACTGTCCTTCAACACTTCAACCTAGCCAATAGCCGACATGAGCAAATCCACACCCAAGAAGAAGCGCGTCCTCCGTTCCCAGCAGTGGTTCGGCCTCGACGATCGCGACGCGATCACGCACCGTTCCTGGATGAAGAACCAGGGCATTCCCAACGACCAGTTCGATGGCCGGCCGGTGATCGGCATCTGCAACACGTGGTCGGAGGTCACGCCCTGCAACGCGCATTTCCGCGACCTGGCCGAGCAGGTCAAGCGCGGCGTGTGGGACGAAGGCGGCTTCCCGCTCGAGTTTCCGGTGATGAGCCTCGGCGAAACGCTGATGCGCCCGACGACGATGCTCTTCCGCAACCAGACGTCGATGGACGTGGAGGAGTCGATCCGCGCCAATCCTTTCGATGGCGTCGTGCTGCTGATGGGCTGCGACAAGACCACGCCGGCGCTGCTGATGGGCGCGGCATCGTGCGATCTGCCGACGATCGGCGTTTCCGGCGGCCCGATGCTGAACGGCAAGTACCGTGGCACGGACATCGGTTCCGGCACGATGGTGTGGAAGGTCACCGAAATGCTGAAGACGGGCGAGATGAAGCCCGCCGACATGCTGGAGGTGGAATCATGCATGTCGCGCTCCCCCGGCCATTGCATGACGATGGGCACGGCGTCGACGATGGCCTCGATGGTGGAAGCGCTGGGCATGGGCCTGCCCACCAACGCCGCCATTCCCGCCGTCGATTCGCGCCGCAAGGTGCTGGCGCGCGAGGCCGGGCGACGCATCGTCCACATGGTGCACGAGGATATGCGGATGTCGCAGATCCTCACCAAGGAGGCCTTCGAAAACGCAATCATGGTCAACGGCGCGATCGGCGGTTCCACCAATGCCGTCGTCCACCTGCTGGCCATCGCGGGCCGCATGGGCGTCAAGCTGTCGCTGGAAGATTGGGATCGCCTCGGCCGCGACGTGCCGTGCCTCGTCAACCTGATGCCGTCGGGCAAATACCTGATGGAGGATTTCTACTACGCCGGCGGCTTGCCGGTCGTCATCCGGGAACTCGGCAAGTACCTGCACAAGAAGGCGCTGACGGTCAACGGCAAGACGATCTGGGAAAACAGCAAGGACTCGGCCAACTACAACACCGACGTGATCACGCCGATCGGGAAGCCCTTCAAGCCATTGGGCGGCATCGCGGTACTGAAGGGCAACCTCGCGCCCGATGGCTGCGTGCTGAAGCCTTCCGCCGCCACGCCGAAATTGCTGAAGCACAAGGGCCGTGCCGTGGTGTTCGAGAACATCGAGGACCTGCACGCGCGCATCGACGACCCGACGCTCGACGTCGATCCGTCGTCGGTGCTGGTATTGAAGAATTGCGGGCCGAAGGGCTACCCGGGCTTCCCGGAAGTGGGCAACTTCGCGCTGCCGGCCAAGATCCTGAAACAGGGCGTGACGGACATGATCCGCATCTCCGACGCGCGCATGTCGGGCACGGCGTATGGCACGGTGGTGCTGCATACGGCGCCGGAAGCGGCCGCCGGCGGTCCGCTGGCGCTGGTGCGCAACGGCGACCTGATCGAGATCGACGTCGCCAAGCGCAAGATCCATCTGCACGTGTCGGATGCGGACCTGGCCAAGCGCAAGCTCAAATGGAAGCCGTTGCCGCCGCACGCGACGCGCGGCTGGGTCAAGCTCTACTGCGAAACGGTGCTGCAGGCCGACACGGGCGTCGATCTCGACTTCCTCGTCGGCAAGTCGGGCGCCAAGGTGGGCAGGGTCAGCCACTGATCGCCCTGGCGTGCGCGGCGCTTGTAGCGGGCCGCGCACCGCATCGATAATCGGGGCATGGCTACTGCCCCGAATTATCTCAATCCCGGATTGACCGACGGCTTGCGCCGCGTGCGCATGCCGATCGTCGACGCGA
>JANNNM010000543.1:0-6987 GCA_031398535.1 Betaproteobacteria bacterium
GATCGTCGGAGAATGGATGCCCCTTACTATCTACAAAAATCAAAAAGGAAAGTTTATAAATGCAACTGCGTCGTATAGCCTGGACGCCTTCCAGCGCGACCACGACAAGTACGACGCAGGGCATGACGACCACCGCGATGCTGGTGACGCTGCCCGCGGGGACCGGCATTCCCGTCGGCGGCTGCACGATCACGCTGACGGTGACGTCGATCGCGACGGCCAGCGCGCTGTCAACGATGACGAGTACCGGCGCGATGGCCACGTCGCCCTACACCGGCAATGTGCTGCCGGTCTACAACTTCACGATGGCCACGGTGAGCTCCGGCAGCCTCTACGTCTCGTACAACCAGCCGATCACGTATCCGACCGCGCCGACCGTGCGCACCGGCACGCGGTTCCAGCCCGTCGAGTTCTCGTACTCGAACGGCATCGCCAGCAACGGCGACCTGACGTCCATCGACTTCTACGGCATCCCGCTCGAGATGCAGACCTTTGCATCGGCCGATACAAGCTTCAAATACATGCTCGACCGCGTGACCTACTACACGTCGACGCGGAAGCTGCTGCGTGAATTCACGGCGGTCAATCCCAACCTCGCCTATGCGTTCATCGCCACTGACGGCACCACGTTCACGCCCACCTTCGACGGCAACGGCAACATTACCAACTTCGCGAACTTCGCGCGCATCGTCGGCCCCAACCAGGTGGCCGCGGGCGTCACGCCGGCTTTGATCAAGTATCCGGTGGCCGCGCCTTCGGGCTGGACCGGCACGTGGCCCCCCGCCTCGGGCTCGCCGTGGCCCTACGGCAGTTTCGCCGACTATCTCGACAGCCTCGTCAGCACCGGCTACACATTCACAGAAGCCGACGACGTCAACATCTCGGCGTACAACTTCACGTATACCGGGTCAATCACCGGCAACCGGACCAGCGGCTACACGATCACGCTGACCGGCACCACCGGCATCCCGATTCCGCCGTCGCCGCTGCCGACGAGCGGCACCATCACGCTCACGCTGCCCGCAGAAGGCACGACGGGCGGCGACTACAACTTCGCGATCTACGGCGTGCCGCAGAATTGCAACACGATCGCCGTGTCGGGCTTCACGTGCATCGAGCCCACCGCCTATGTTCCACCGCAGGGCAGCAATCCCGCCGTGCCCGCGAACCCGGGCAACGTGACCATCCTGACCAACTCGGTCTACGGCTGGATCCAGGCTGACGTGATCTCGGCGCTCAACTTCGGCTACATGAACGGCAAGGCCGATGCGGCCAACGGCGGCGGCCAATCGGGCGTCTGGTACGGCATTCCGCCGGTACAGTATCCCTTCGGCCAGGCACGACCCACCACCGCGAACAACTTCAGGGACGACGGCTTCTACAACGCGTGGGCGGCCCTGATGTACAACCACTCGGACGCGTACGGCTTCGCGTTCTCCGATCGCAGAGGCCGCCCGTCGCCGGATATCTCGTTTCCGATCGGCGGCACGCTGCGCATCTGGATCCTGCCTGACCAGCGCCTCGACACGCCGCTGGTGACGGAAACGGCGAGCGACCAGTCGACGATCACCTTGCAATGGCCCGCGATCGACAACGCGACCGGCTATACGGTGACGTGGTCGCCGCCCTACCAGACGGCGTCGATGCAGGTGCCGCCACCCACTTCGCAACCGACGCCGGTGAGCGCCACCATCACCGGCCTGCAACCGGGCACGCCCTACACGATCACGGTGACCGCCAATGGCATCGGCAGCAATGGTGCCGCGGTGCAATCGTTTGAAGTGCCGGTCTATGCGCGCACGCACGGCACAGCGCCCGAACTGCCGGCCGGTGACGCGGATTTCCAGCTGGGCTTCAACTGGGCGGCGCCTGCCTACATGGTCGCGTCGGCCACGCCACCCACACTGCTGATCGCGGGCCAGACAGGCACGTATCCGACCACGGGCAGCACCTTCAAGATTCCTTTGACCACACCCGTCAGCGTCGGGCCGCCGCCAGCCAGCACCGGCCTGACCGTGCTGCCGACGGGCACGAGCCCGGTCCTCTACTCGACAGCGTCGATCACGCCTGGATCCGCCATCACCGGCGGCATCAGCACCGCGACGATGACGGTCCTGCTCGGCAACACCAGCGCGAATGTGATCACGTTGCCCGCGGGCCTCACGATCACGCTGCCGTCCGGCATCGAGGCCACGCAGATGCAGTCGACCACCTGCACGGGGTCCGTCACCAACCTGTCCACAACGAAGGCCCCCTCGTCGATCGTGATGGGGGGCGAGGCCATCAACAATCCGGGCTGCACGATGGTGGTGACACTGACGGCCACCACGCCCGGCACGACGATCATCGACATTCCGGTCATGACGGACGCCAACGGCGACAAGTCAGTGCCCTCCAACGCGCCGCTGGTCGTTCCCGGCGGCGCCGGACTGGTGACGCAGTCGCTCACGCTCCCGTCGATCAACGCGGGCGGACCCACCCAGTTGACGGTGACGCTCGGCAATCCCGGCACGGCCGCCATCACGCTGGTCGAGCCGTTCATCATGACCATGCCCACCGGCGTCACGATCGCCACCGGCGGGCCGGCCAGCGGATCGTGCTGGCAGGGCAACGCCGTGCAACTGGGTTCGACGCAGGTGTCGCTGCCGAAGGGTTCGACGATCAGCGCCGGCGGCTGCACGCTGGTGCTGAACCTCACGTCGTACACGGCAGGCAGCACCACGATCACCAGCGGCGCATTGCTGACAAGCTACCCGACGCAATCGTTCCCGCTGGAGGTGCAGTACAACGGCAGCACGATCTGGTCGGCCAACTTCTACCTGACGATGATGGGCACGCCCACGGCCTACTCCGTCGGGCCATGCCAGCCCTCCGACAACTGCGCGGGGTCCGGACTGCAGAACCTCGTGCCCTTCGACACGTTGAAGGCGCCCAACTTCCTCGAGCGCCAGGGGGTGGGCCTGGCGGTGACCGGCGGTGTCGCGCAGAGCGGGCCGCCCTTCGGCAGCACCGCCAACTTCATTCCGACGATCGGCGTGTCGTTCACACCCGTGGCCAACAAGAAGTCAGCCAAGGTGCACCTGCCGAACTAGCCCGCCTCAAACAGGACGCATCGACTCCCACGTGCCGCTCTTCTCGGAGCGGAACAGGGCGTCGATGACGCGCATGTTGGCAATCGCATCCTCGATGCCGAACTCGAGCGGGATCTCGCCGCGCACCGCGCGCGAAAAGGCCTCGCCCTGCAGCTGGTACTGATCGCTTGGCGGCAGCGTCTCGGTGACGATGCCGGTGCCTTCCAGCGACGAGCAATCGTCGATCGAGATGCGCGTGGCCGCACCCTGCGGCGCGTTGACCGGGATGTGGATCTCGAGCCGGCCCTTCGTCCCGCACAGCTGGATGCGCTGGTGCGGCGCGATCTGCGTGGACACGGTGAAGTCGAGCCGGCGGCCGTCGCCGAAGTCGACCAGCGCGCTCGTCATCCGGTCGGTGGCGAAGGTGGGGCAGCGGTCGATCAGTGCGATGCCGCGCGTGGGTTCCGCCTCGAGGAAGAAACGCCCCGCCACCACCGCATAGCAGCCGATGTCGTAGAGCCCGCCGCCGCCGATGTCGGCCTTGTTGCGCACGTTGTTCGGGTCGACATTGTTGTAGCCGAAGAACATCTGCACGGCACGCAGCGTGCCGATGCGGCCCGCGCGCACCAGTTCGCGCGCGCGCAGCCACTGCGGATGAAAGCGCACCATGAACGCTTCGGCGATCAGCACCTTCGTTGCCGCCGCGCGCAGCTGCGTGGCCTCGTCGGCCGTCAGCGCAATCGGCTTCTCGCACAGCACGTGCTTGCCGGCTGCGGCGGCCTGCAACGTCAGTGGCACGTGCAGGTGATTGGGCAGCGGGTTGTAGACGGCCTCGATCGCCGGGTCGGCCAGCATCGCGTCGTAGGACCCGTAGGCCACGGGAATGCCCAGCGCATCCGCCGTCTTGCGTGCGGTCGCCTCGTCCCGCGACGCCATGCCGCGGATTTCCAGCAGGCCGCTCTTCAGCATGCCGGGCAGGACGCGGTCGCGGCCGATCTTGGCCGTGCTGATGACACCCCAGACAACTTTCTTCAAGGTCGTTCTCCATGGCGTCCGACGGGACGCAGATTGATCAGGTTGTTGCGGGTGGCCCGCTTTCCGGCCGATGTCGTATTCAGGTTCAGGGCCGGTCCGCCGTGGCGACGGCGGCGCGATACGCGAGGAACGCGAGCACGGCCACTACGAACAACGCATAGGGCGCCACGCCGCGCGCCGGATCGATGACGAACAGCACCGTCAGCGCAAACGGTGCCAGCGCCTTCAGGATGAATTGCGGAAGCGCCAGCTTGCCCAGCAGTGCCCCATAGTTGCGCCCGCCCAGAAGCTCGACCGGCACGGTCCCGCGGACGATCGTCACCACGCCGTTGGCCCAGCCATACGGGATCACGAAGGCCAGCGCCAGGATCCACACGCCATGCACCTGCGTGAAGATGGCCAGCGAGATGGCCATCAGGACGAACGCCATCGTGCCCACCGTACGCGCGCGGACATGACGCGTAAATGCAAACTCGACGACGCGGCCCGCAACCTGCATCGGCCCGATCAAGGCGCCGATCAGCACAGCATCGCGCGCCGCGAGGCCGGTGGCGGTCAGCAGCGTGATCAGGTGCGCGGCGATGGCCGAACTGATGAAGGCCAGCATCGCGAGCGCCGCAGCAAGCCAGACGAACACGGCACGCTGGCGTGGCTTCGGCGCGGCTTCGGGCAACGGGGCCGCCGCCGGCGCGTCGGCGGGCGGCGTGGCGAGGTCCTTCGGGACGCTGAATGCATGGATCGGCAGGCACAGCGCGAAGTGCAATCCTGCGTAGATGCCGAAGCACGCGCGCCAGCCCACGGTTTCGAGCAGGTACTGCGAAAGCGGCCAGAACACGGTGCTGGCAAAGCCGCCGAAGAGCGTGAGCGCGGTGACGCTGCGGCGATAGTCGCTGCGCGCCATCTGGTGCAGCGTGGCGAAGGCGGGGTCGTAGAGCGCCGCGGCCATGGCCACGCCGGCCAGCAGCCAGCCGAGCAGCACCGTCAGCGGGCCCTGCGCCAGCGCCAGCGAAGCGCAGGCCAGCGCACCGAGCATGGATCCCGCCATCAGCACGCGGCGCCCGCCATGCGCGTCGATCTGGTGACCGACCCACGGCGACACGATGCCTGATGCAAAGAGGCCGACGGTGAAACTGCCGAAGAGCCACAGTTCGCCCACCCCGGTGTCCACACGCATCGCGGCGCCCAGCACGGCGATCGTGTAGAACAGCGTGCCCCACGAGACGATCTGCGCGACGCCCAGCGCGCTGACCCGGCGCCACAGGTGCGGCACCGCGGCCGCCACGACCGTCATGCCGGCGACAGCAGGTCGGCCAGTGCCAGCGCGACCACCAGCGTCGCCTTGTGCAGGTCATCGAGCTTCAGCTTTTCGTCGGCACGATGGCCGTTGGCCTCGACCAGCGTGCGCGGACCGGCGCCATACAGCACGGCCGGCACGCCGGCCGCCGTGTAGAGCCGCGCGTCGGTGTAGATCGGCACACCATGCGTCAGCAGGGGTTCGCCGATCACCGCTTCGCCGTGGCGCTGCAGGGCCGCCACCAGTTTTTCCTGGCCCGGGATCGGCACGAAGGGCACGGCCAGCAGGATCGGCTTCACCGTGACCGTCACTGCGGGCCACTTGCGCGCGAAGTCGTGGATCTGGCGCGTGAGCGTGGCGGCCGTCTCGGCAGCATTTTCCTCGGGGATGATGCGGCGGTCGATGCGGAAGGTCACGTTGTCGGGCACGACGTTGGTGTTGATGCCGCCCTTGATCAGGCCGACGACCAGCGTCGGCGCGCCGATGCCCGCCACCTGCGAGCGGCGCGTGCCGTAGGTCGTGCGCAAAGCGTAGAGATCGGTCAGCAGGCCATTGGCGGCTTCGAGCGCATCGACGCCTTTCTCCGGCTCGGCCGCATGGCCGGACTTGCCGACCACCTCCACTTCGAGGTGCAGGCAGCCGTTGTGGGCCGTCGTGATGCCGTAGGAGAACCCGGCGGAGAACGCATAGTCGGGCTTGCTGATGCCATGGGCCAGCAGCCACTGCGGGCCGATGCCGCCGCCCGCTTCCTCGTCGTACGTAAAGTGCAGTTCGATCGTGCCATCGAAGCTGGCACCTTGTGCGGACGCGTGCTGCAAGGCGCGCAACGCGTACGCGTACGTGGCGAAATCGGATTTCGACACCGCCACGCCACGGCCAACCATGAATCCGTCGCGGATCTCCGCGCCGTAGGGATCGGCCGTCCAGTTGAGGCCCGGCGGCACCACATCGCCGTGCGCGTTCAGCGCGATCACCGGACCCTGGCCCGTTCCGAAGCGCACGCGCACCACGAGATTGGTGCAGGAGATCATCCCGTTGGCGGTCACATCGGCCGCAGGTACGGCATGCCGCTCCACGGTGAAGCCCATCGCCTCCAGCAACTGCGCGGCACGTGCTGCATGCGGCGCGCAGTCGCCCGGTGGATTGTCGGACGGCACCTTGACGAGTTCGGCGAGGAAGCCCTCCTCCTCGCGCTGGTGCGCGGTGAGGAAGTCGCGGATGGCGGTGGCGGTATCGGGCATGGCGTCAACCGCGCGCAGGCGGCGTAAAGGCGAGGATGAAACGGGCGAACACGCGCGTGCCGGTGGCCGCATCGGCCAGCGTGATGGCCTCCGCGGGATTGTGGCTGATGCCGCCTTTGCAGCGGACGAACAGCATGCCGATCGGCGCGATGTCGATCAGCGCCATGCCGTCGTGGCCGGCGCCTGACGGCAGGTGGCGCACCGGCAGGCCTTCACCGGCAATGGCAGCCGCGAATTGCTGCTGCATGGCCGGCGCGCAGGGCGCGGTCCTCGCTTCCCACAAGGTGCCGATGGCCAGCGCGATGGCGCGCCGCTGCGCAATATCCTCAATGGCTGCATGCATGGC
>JANNNM010000362.1:0-2544 GCA_031398535.1 Betaproteobacteria bacterium
GCCACCCAGTTCGATCACGACCACCGCGGGCTTGTGTTGTGCGAGCAGCGCGGGAAGCCGCGCACGGCCGCCGGCCGTCGTGTCGCCGCTGATCGACGCATTGACGACGCGATAACGGTAGCCGTCGGCCTTGAGCCTTGCGGCCAGCAGTTCCACCCATACGGTGCCGCCCGGCAGGCCGTAGCCGGCCGAGATCGAGTCGCCGACGACCAGCAGCACCGGCGCGCTGTCCTGGGCGGGCGCGGTGGCGCCGACGGTGCAGCCGGCGACCAGCAGGATCAGTCGAACGAAGGCGAGGGCGCGTTGCCGGAACATCGGTGGATCCAGGGCGAGGAAAAGCTTCGATTGTAACGTGTAGCTTTTGTCTGGCCGGGAGGTGCGGCCCGGCACGCTACAATGGGTTTCATTTATTGCAATCGACGGATCGCCGTCCCCCTCCCGCACCTTGCATTGCGATATTGCCGACCGCATCTGCGATGCCATGCGCCTCCGCCCGTCCACTTTCCCCTGACATGTCCACTGCCATCATCCGCGCCGAGGCACTGACCAAGATCGTGACCAGCGGCGATGCGCCGCTCACCATCCTCGATGGCGTCACCTTCGCCGTGGAGCCCGGCGCGTCGATCGCGATCGTCGGCGCCTCCGGGTCGGGCAAGACCACGCTGCTGGGCCTGATGGCCGGGCTCGACAGTCCCACGTCGGGCGATGTGTTCATCGACGGCAACGCGTTGTCCACCCTTGGCGAGGATGCGCGCGCCACGTTGCGCCAGCGGTTGCTGGGCTTCGTGTTCCAGTCGTTCCAGCTGTTGCCGGCGTTGACGGCGCTGGAAAACGTGATGCTGCCATTGGAACTTGCAGGCGCCGACGATGCCGAAGCCCGGGCGCGGGTCTGGCTTGAACGCGTGGGCCTGGCACGCCGTGTCACGCATTATCCCCGGCAACTTTCGGGTGGCGAGCAGCAGCGCGTGGCCATCGCGCGCGCGTTTGCGGGCGAGCCCAAGCTGTTGATGGCGGACGAACCCACGGGCAATCTCGATGGCGCCACCGGCGTCGAAGTGGCCGACCTCATGTTCCGGTTGAATCACGAACACGGCACCACGCTGGTGCTGGTCACGCACGATCTGACGCTGGCCGCGCGTTGCGGCCGCAAGCTGTCGCTGGCCTCGGGGAAACTGGTGGGTGACCAGCGCGCTGCGGAACCCGCACCCGCCTAGGGCGACGCAACCCATGCGCACCTTCAAGCTGGCCTTGCGACTGTTGCGCCGCGATTGGCGCGCCGGCGAACTGCGTGTCTTGGCGCTGGCGCTGGTCCTGGCCGTGGCCAGCGTGGGCACCGTCGGGTTCTTCGCCGACCGCGTGCAGGGTGCGCTGACGTCGCAGGCCAATCTGCTGCTGGGTGCCGACCTGATGATCTCGGGCGACCGCAGGTTGCCGCCGACGTTTGACGATACCGCGCGTGCGCGCGGGCTTGCCACGACGGCCGTGATCCGCTTCAACAGCATGGTGCAGCCGGGTCCCGGCGCGGCCGCGGACGCCGTTGCCGTACTGACCGATGTGAAGGCGGTCGGTGCGGGCTATCCGTTGCGTGGCGAAGTGCTGCTGGCCGATGCTGCGCGGCCTGCCGGCGTCGTGGCCACGGGCATCCCCGGACGCGGCGAAGTCTGGCCCGACGTCAGGCTGGCGGAACGCCTGGGCGTGAAGGTCGGTGACGAGATCGCGGTGGGCGACTCCATGCTCAAGGTTTCGGCGATCGTGCAGCAGGAACCGGAAGTCGCGGGCGTGGTGTTCGCGCTCGGGCCGAAGATGCTGCTGAATCTCGACGATGTCCCGGCCACTAACCTGCTGCAGCCGGGCAATCGTGCCACGTGGCGGCTGCTGGTGGCGGATCGGGCGAGCGCGGGAACGCTCGACGCGTATCGCGACTGGGTCGCGGCCGAGACAAAACCCGGCCAGCGGATGGAAACCGTCCGCGACCTGCGCCCGGAAGTGCGGCAGACGCTCGAACGTGCCGAGAAATTCCTGGGCCTCGCGGCGCTGGTGGCCGTGCTGCTGGCGGCGGTGGCAGTCGCGTTGGCCGCATCGCGTTACCTGCGACGGCATCTCGATGCCGCGGCGATGATGCGTTGCTTTGGCGCGCGCACGACGCAGACGTTGTCGCTCTTCTTCCTGCAGTTCCTGGTGCTCGGCGTCGTGGCCTGCACCGTAGGCGTCGTCATTGCGCTGGTCGGCCAGCAGTTGCTGATGCTGCTGTTGTCCGCCGTGGTCGCCACCGAATTGCCGCCGCCGTCGTGGATGCCCGGCGTGACTTCCTTCGGGACCGGCATCCTGTTGCTGTTCGGCTTCGCGTTGCCGCCGTTGGTGGCCTTGTCGCGCGTGCCGCCGTTGCGCGTGTTGCGCCGCGACCTGCCGCGTCCGCGCGCAGGCGGCGTGCTGGCCTATGGGGCGGGCGCTGCGACAGTGGCGCTGCTGATCGGCGTGCAGGCGCGCGAAGTGACGGCGGGTCTCATCATGGTCGGCGGCGTGGCGGGGTTGCTGCTGGTCGCC
>JANNNM010000598.1:0-1984 GCA_031398535.1 Betaproteobacteria bacterium
ATGATGGCCAAGGTCACCGCGTCGATCGAAGTCGACCTGCGCGAGGCTTACCAGCTGCGCCAGAAGCAGGCCCGCCAGCAGCGCCTGAAGGAAATCTCGAAGAAGGCCATCGCGGAATGCGTCCCGGCCGACGCGTCGCCCGACTACGCGCGCGCCGTCTCCAACTTCATGTTCGAGCTCGAGTCGAAGATCGTCCGGCACCAGATCCTGGCCGGCGAGCCGCGCATCGACGGCCGCGACACGCGCACAGTGCGTCCCATCAACATCCGCACCGGCGTGCTGCCGCGTACCCACGGTTCGGCGCTCTTCACGCGCGGCGAGACGCAGGCGCTGGTCGTCGGCACGCTGGGCACCGCCCGCGACGAGCAGATCATCGACGCGCTGATGGGCGAGTTCCGCGACCGCTTCATGTTCCATTACAACTTCCCGCCGTTCGCCACCGGCGAAACCGGCCGCGTGGGCAGCCCCAAGCGCCGCGAAATCGGCCACGGCCGCCTCGCCAAGCGCGCGCTGATCGCCGTGCTGCCGAGTGCCGAGGAATTCTCGTACTCGATGCGCGTCGTGTCGGAGATCACCGAGTCGAACGGCTCGTCGTCGATGGCGTCGGTATGCGGCGCCAGCCTTGCGATGATGGACGCCGGCGTGCCCACCAAGGCGCACGTGGCCGGCATCGCGATGGGCCTCATCAAGGAAGGCAACCGCTTCGCGGTGCTGACCGACATCCTGGGTGATGAAGATCACCTGGGCGACATGGACTTCAAGGTGGCCGGCACCGATCGTGGCGTCACGGCGCTGCAGATGGACATCAAGATCCAGGGCATCACGAAGGAAATCATGGCGGTGGCGCTGTCGCAGGCGCGCGAAGGCCGCATGCACATCCTCGGCCTGATGCAGGAAGCCCTGCCGCATGCCCGCACCAACATCTCGCAGCACGCGCCGCGGATGATGACGTTCAAGATCAACCCGGAAAAGATCCGCGACGTGATCGGCAAGGGCGGCGCGGTGATCCGTGCGCTGACCGAGGAAACCGGCTGCACCATCGACATCAAGGATGACGGCACCGTCACCATCGCGTCGGTCAACTCCGACGCCTGCAACGCGGCGCGGAAGCGCATCGAGGACATCACGGCGGAAGTGGAAGTCGGCCGCATCTACGAGGGCCCCGTGCTGCGCCTGCTCGACTTCGGCGCGATCGTGCAACTGATCCCCGGCAAGGACGGCCTGCTGCACATCTCGCAGATCGCCAAGGAACGCGTCAACGCAGTGTCCGACTATGTGAAGGAAGGCCAGATCGTCCGCGTCAAGGTGATCGAGGCCGACGAAAAGGGCCGCGTGCGCCTGTCGATGAAGGCCGCAGCAGAAGAAGACGCGGCCAACAAGGGTGGTGCCGCGCCGGCCCCCGCGATGGCCGAGGCCCCGCCGGTCGGCATGGCCGAGTAAGTCCCGGACTCAAGTTGTTGCCGGCACGAGGGCGCCTCCCACGAGGCGCCCTTTTTGTTGGCGGTGCGACACGGCGCGCTTTTTGCTGCTGCTGGGGAGGCATGGGGTACTGCGCCGCCAATATTCGGTCGAAACAACAATAAATACGCTATAAAACATGATGTTAACCAACATTGTGCCCGCCGCTGCGGCAGGGTGTACCTGTGCACACGCGACCGCGGTCTGCGACAGATACCCAACGCTGGCCGTCATGCGGACCCGCTGGCAGGCCATCCGCGCATGAGCGACCTCCACCACGACCTGTTGCGGCAGCTGACGGCCATGGGCATGGCGCCGGGCGCGGATGTGCCGACGGCGGCGCAATGGCCGCGGCTGCTTGCCGCCGTGAGCCGGGCGTATCGCGAAAACGAAGCGGCCCGGCTGGCGCTGGCCGAATCCCATGCGGTGGCGTCGGGGAAGCTGACCGAGGTCAATCGCGAGCTGGCCGCGGAAAAGGCCTTGCTGGAATCCCGCGTACAGGAAAGGACGCGCCGCCTGGCGCAGA
>JANNNM010000607.1:0-5128 GCA_031398535.1 Betaproteobacteria bacterium
GGCGGCCGATGCCGTGGCCACAGAATTCGCGGACCACGGAATACCCGTGCCCCTCGGCGTAGCGCTGGATCGTGGCGCCGATGTCGCCCAGATGCGCGCCCGGCTTGATCGCACGGATGCCGCGCCACATGGCCTCGTACGTGATCTCGGCCAGGCGCTTCGCCTGGATCTGGGGCTTGCCCACATGGAACATGCGGCTGGTGTCGCCGTGGAATCCATCCTTGATCACGGTGACGTCGATGTTGACGATGTCGCCATCCTTCAGCTTCTTGTCGCCGGGGATGCCGTGGCACACGACATGGTTGACCGACGTGCACAGCGACGCGGGGTAGGGCGCGTGGCCCGGCGGCGCGTAGTTGAGCGTGGCCGGGATCGTGTTCTGCACGTCCACCATGTAGTCATGCGCGAGGTCGTTGATGGCCTGCGTCGTGACGCCGGCCTTCACGTGGGGCGTCAGGTAGTCGAGGAGCTCGGACGCGAGCCGGCCGGCCACGCGCATGCCCTCGATTTCCTCGGGATTCTTCAGATTGACGGACATCGCAGGGGCTTCAGGCACGCAGCAGTTCGTTGATGCTGGTCTTGCTGCGCGTCTTCGCATCGACCTGCTTCACGATGACGGCGCAATAGAGCTGGCAGCCGCCTTCGCCCGACGGCAGGCTGCCGGCCACGACCACCGAGCCTCCCGGTACGCGGCCATAGGTGATGCTGCCGGTGGCGCGGTCATAGATCTTGGTGCTCTGGCCAATGAATACGCCCATGCCCAGCACGGAATTCTCCTCGACGATCACGCCTTCGACCACTTCCGAGCGCGCGCCGATGAAGCAGTTGTCCTCGATGATCGTGGGGTTGGCCTGCAGTGGTTCGAGCACGCCGCCGATGCCCACGCCACCGGAGAGATGCACGTTCCTGCCGATCTGCGCGCACGAGCCCACGGTGGCCCACGTGTCGACCATCGTGCCTTCGTCGACGTACGCGCCGATGTTCACATAGGAGGGCATCAGCACCACGTTGCGCGCGACGAACGCGCCGCGCCGCGCCACGGCCGGCGGCACCACGCGCACGCCCGCGGCCGCGAAGTCGGCATCGGTGAAGTGCGCGAACTTGGTCTGCACCTTGTCGTAGAAGCGGAAAGGCACCTGCGGACCCGACAGCCCGATGCCGGCGTTGTCGGACAGGCGAAAGGACAACAACACGGCCTTCTTCAGCCACTGGTGGGTTTCCCAGCGTCCGCCGACCTTTTCGGCGACGCGCAGCCGCCCCGCATCGAGTTCGCCGATGACGTGCGCAACCGCCTCGCGGACAGGCGCGGGGGCCGCCGCGGCGCTCAGTTCCGTGCGCTGTTCCCAGGCGGCGTCGATCGTGGCTTGCAGGCTCATCGTGGCAGGTCTTCCGGACGAAAACCGCCATTTTAGCGCGAGTCGCGGGCCAAACCCGGATCGCCGTCCAGGACGCGACAGGCGCCGTCCGCGCCGCTGCGCGTCTACATCGCCTTGAAGCGGGCTGCGAAGGTGCGCGACACGGTGAGCTTGTCGTCGCGACCCTTCAACAGGATCAGCGGCTGGTCGCGCCAGTCGCGCTCCACCCGGGCAATCGCGCGCAGGTTGACGATGGTGCCGCGGTGGATCTGCCAGAACGTCTCATGGTCGAGTTCCTCGAACAGCTCCTTGATCGACTTCTTGATCAGCGCGTCGCCGTCGTGCGTCACGACCTTGGTGTACTTATCCTCCGCCTGGAAATAGATGACCTCGTCGATCGGGATCATCCGCACCGAGGCGCCCATCGACGCGCGGATCCAGCGCAATCCACCGCCATCGCGCACGGCCAGCCGCGCCAGCACCGCCGTGATATCGAGGGGCGCCGCTGCCAGCCGCGACTTCACCCGCCGTACCACCTTCGCGATGCGCTCGGCCGTCACCGGCTTCAGCACATAGTCGACGGCACCCTCGTCGAAGGCCGCGATCGCATATTCGTCGTAGGCGGTGACAAACACGAAGTGACTGCGCCCCGCCGCGGCGCGCGCGACGTCGAGCCCGCTCTTCTCGGGCATCCGGATATCGAGGAATGCAACATCCGGCGCATGCAGGTCGAGCATGCGCAGCGCCTCGCTGCCATTGCCGGCCTCGGCGACAACGGCCAGCTCGGGCCAGGCTTCGGCCAGCCGCGTGCGCAATTGGGCGCGCAGCAGCGGCTCGTCCTCGGCGATCAGCGCGGTCGGCATTGGCGTTATCCCACCACGTCCGCGGGCACGGCCAGCGTGGCCCGTGTGCCGCCCTGCGCTACGGCATCGAGCATGAAACGACCGCGCGCGCCATAAAGCGCGGCCAGCCGCTCACGGACGTTGGACAGGCCAACACCCTGGCCGCCGGGCGCGGCGGCGGCCAGACCGCGTCCCGAATCGGTGACGGTGACCACCAGCTCGTTGCCCACCACATCGGCTGCGATGCGGATCACGCCGCCGGCGGCGGCGGGCTCGATCCCGTGCTTCACGGCATTCTCGACGAGGCACAGCAGCATGTTCGGCGGCAGCGTGTGCTGTTCGAGCGCAGGCGGGATGTCGATCGTGAAGTCGATGCGCGCACCGAGGCGCATCTGCAGGATGTTGAGGTACGCGCGGACAAGGCGCACTTCCTTGCCCAGCGTGGTGGATGACGCGCGCAGTTGCGGCAGCGCGGCCCGCAGGTACTCGATCAGGTGGCCCAGCAGCCGGCTGGCCTCCCGCGGGTCGGTTTCGGTCAGGTACTGGACCGACGCCAGCGTGTTGAACAGGAAGTGCGGCTCCACCTGCGCCTGCATCATCTTCAGCTCGGCCTCGACCGTCTGCTTTGACAGCAGGTGGCGCTCGGCCTCGGCGCGATGCAGCGCGGTCGCGGCGTGCTTTTCGCGGAACTTGAGCAGGAAGAACAGGCTGACGAAGAGACCGTTCGCAAAGGCGGTGAAGACGTTCCAGCCGAAGAGCTGCCAGCGCATGACCACGGTTTCGACCGAATACCCCTTGACCAGGATCGAGAGGACGAGGCCCATCAGGGTGCCGATGCCCACCGCCACGCACAGGCGGGCAATCGGATAGGACTTCTCCCATGGCGCCGCCGCGTTGACGCAGTACGCGATGCAGAAGCCATAGATCTGGACCGTGACCAGCGGATGCCAGAAGGGCCGCGGATCCTCCACCCACAGGATGGCGGCCATGCCCGTGTTGACGGCGCAGAGCAGCAGCAGGATGGGCCAGGAGACGTGGAACCCGCGGCGCAGCACCTCCATCCAATGCAGCAACGGCGCAGGAAGTGTCAGCGTGGCCATCGGCGGATTGTAGTCAGCCCGGCACCGTTCCTGCCGGATGCCGACGAAATGCCCCGGACGGCGATATGCCGCCGCCGGCTGGCGCGAAACGCGCCCGCGCCGGACCTACAGGCGCCGGACCAGTGCCGCGATGCGGTCCACGGCCTCCGTGCACTCCTGCAGCGACGCCACCAGCGCCAGTCGGATCCTGCCGCGTCCCGGGTTGGTGCCGTGCGCGTCGCGCGCGACGTAGCTGCCCGGCAGCACCATGACGTTTTCCTCCGCCAGCAGCCGGCGCGCGAAATCGGCGTCGTCGATCGGCGTGGCGGCCCACAGGTAGAACGCCGCTTCCGGCATGGTGCAGGGCAACACGGCATTGAGCCGTGGCTGCAGCGCGCCGAACTTCTGCGCGTACAGCACACGATTGGCGCGCACGTGCCCCTCGTCGTTCCAGGCCGCGATGCTGGCGGTCGCGACCATGCCCGACATCGCGCTGCCATGGTAGGTGCGGTAGAGCAGGAAGGCCTTGACCAGCGCGGCGTCGCCCGCCACGTACCCGGAGCGCAGTCCGGGCGCATTGGATCGCTTCGAGAGGCTGCCGAACACCAGCAGGCGCGGGTAGCCGTCCCGGCCCAGTGCCTGCGCGGCCGCCAGTGCGCCCAGTGGCGGATGCGCCTCGTCGAAATGAATCTCCGAGTAGCACTCGTCGGAGGCAATGACGAAGCCATGGCGGTCGGACAGCTCGAACAACGTGCGCCAGTCATCCAGCGTCAGGACGCGGCCGGTCGGATTGTCGGGCGAGCACACGAACAGGAGCTGGGTGCGCGCCAGAACCTCCGGCGGAACGCCGCGCCAGTCATGCGCGAAACCGGCCGCCGGGTCGGCGTTGACACACCATGTCTGCGCGCCCGCCAGCAGCGCCGCGCCCTCGTAGATCTGATAGAACGGATTCGGCGCGATCACGGTGGCGCCGGCGCGGCTGCCGTCGAGCACCGTCTGGGCGAACGCGAAGAGTGCCTCGCGGCTGCCCAGCACCGGCAACACCTGCGTGGCCGGATCCAGCGCGCGCAACGCGTGCCGGCGGACGAGCCAACCGGCGATCGCCTCGCGCAGCGCGGGCGGTCCGATCGTCGTGGGATAATTCGACAGCGCACCCGCGCCGCGCGCCAGCGCCTCGATGATGAGCGGTGGCGTCGCGTGCTTCGGCTCGCCGATGGACAGGCTGATGGGATGTTTGCCGGAAGGCGGCACGATGCCGGCCATCAAGGCGCGAAGTTTCTCGAAAGGATAGGGTTGCAGCGATGCCAGTCGGGGATTCACGCGCCAGATCCAGGATGAGGACCATCAAGTATAGCGATGGCGCTTTCCACGCATGCCGGGGCGTTCCCGGATGACCACGGATTGGCCCAATCGTCTTGCCGCGATGGCCGCGCTGCTGCTGGCGTTGATCGGCGGTGCCTGGGTGTTGGCCACCGTCGGGTGGCGCGCGCTGGGACCCGCCCCGGTTCCGACGGCCCCGGCGGCGGTGGCCGAACCGTTGCCCACCATCCTGGCATCGGGCCTGTGGAGCGGCGCCTCCGAGGTTGCGCCAGCGCCCGCCGATGCCGGTCCCCGGCCGACGACGGAGGTGCGATTGCTGGGCGTGGTGGCCGAACGCAACGGCGCTGGCTATGCATTGTTCCGCCTGCCGGATGGCCCGCGCTTCGTCGGCCGCGGCCAGGATGTCACCGACGGCCTGCGCCTGACGGCGGTGCGTCCGGATGGCGTCACGCTGCGCGATCGCGGCAGCGAACGGTCGATGGTGTTGCGCGCGGAGGCGAAGGCACCCGTGCCACCCGCGCCGGTTCCGGGG
>JANNNM010000653.1:0-3082 GCA_031398535.1 Betaproteobacteria bacterium
TCGATCCCCAGCCATTCCAGCATCTGCGTGCCAGGTGCGAAGCGCACGCGATAGGCACTTTGCAGCTTGCTGATGTTGATGACGCGCAGCACTTCCTTCGCGAACTCCGGGCTGTCGATGATGATGCCGAGTTCCGTGTTCTTGCTGGCGGACCGCGGGTCGAGGTTCATCGAGCCGATGAACACGATCTGGCGGTCGATCACCACCGTCTTCGCATGCAGGCGCCCCAGCGACGAACCGAGGAACCCCAGCCGCTTGTTGCGCTGGATCAGGATGGGGCTGAGCTCGTAGAGGTCCACGCCCGCCATCAGCATCGACCCCCGGTAGCGGGCGTACCCGGTGTGCACCAGCGGCTCGTCGGTGGCGGCGAGCGAATTCGTGAGGATCGTCACCTTCACCTTGCGCGCCGTCAGGTCGGCGAAGGTCTGCACGCCCGCCGGCCCGGGAATGAGATAGGGCGACGAGATCACGACCTCGGTCTGCGCGCGCGTGGCGCGGTCCAGGACATCCATCGACACGCTGACCGAGCGCGACCGGACGTCGGAGGATTCGCTGACCTTCCACGGCGGATCGGCGAAGGCCACAGCCTTGCCCCAGATCAGGCCGACCTGGCCTTCGTCGATTTCCTCGGAGATCGGGCCGTAGCCCAGGATGTCGATGGGCGGCAGGTCCAGCGTCATCATCTGCTCGCCATCATCCACCAGGTCGTCGAACCGCCGGCGCCACGATGCGGCCGTGCCGCCCGGCTCGATGATGGACTCGACCGGATAGACCTGGGTGCTGTTCCAGTATTCATCGAAGATCGTCGTGAGCTGGGGCACCAGCGCGCCGACGATGAACGCGTCCATGTCGACGAAGTTCTCGCTTTCGTTGCGCATGAAGTACTCGTCGGCGATGTTGCGGCCGCCCGCCACCGCCATCACGCCGTCGGCGATGAAGAGCTTGTTGTGCATCCGGCGATTGACGCGCTTGTAGTCGAACAGCGACCCGGCGAACTTGCTGACGAAGCCATTCCGATTGCAGCAGAACGGGTTGAAGAGGCGCACCTCGACATTGTCGAAGGCCGCAAGCCCGCGAAAGAGGTCATCGCCGCCCGTGGTGTAGAGGTCGTCCACCAGCAGCCGGACCCGCACGCCCCGCAACGACGCATCGCGCAGGCTGCGCAGCAGCAGGCGTCCGGTCTTGTCGTTGTGGATCTGGTAGTACTGGACGTCGAGCGTGCTGCGCGCGCGGTGCGCAAGCTGGATGCGCGCGTCGAGCGAGTACAGCCCCAACGGCATCAGGCGCAGTCCCGTCAGGTCGGGCGCGGGTTGCGAAGCTGCGGCGATTCGCACGAGCGGGCTTGCCGCGGCAGGTGGAAGCGCCGCAGAATGCGGGGACGCTACCCGCTGCGGCAAGGTGCCGCAACCGCTCAACCACCCGGCCACCGCGCATGCGCCCGCCAGCCATGCCAGCCGCCCCCACCGGCCACGATGCCTGGCCGGTTCCGGCAACCATGGGATCCACGATGAAACGAATGTCGGCACGATGGTTGGCAATCCTGCTGCTGCTGGCGCTGCCGGCTCAGGCGGCCCTCGATCTCGGGGATACGGCACCAACGTTCACGGCGCCGGCGGCCCTTGCCGGAAAAGTGTACAAGTTTTCACTGGCCGATTCGCTGAAGAAGGGACCGGTCGTCCTCTATTTCTTTCCGGCGGCCTTTTCTGCCGGCTGCTCGGCCGAGGCCCACTACTTCGCCGAGTCGATCGCCCGCTTCGAGGAATTCAATGCCACGGTGGTCGGTGTTTCCAGCGACGGCATCGATGCCCTCATCAAGTTTTCCGTCCAGGCTTGCCAGAACAAGTTTCCCGTGGCGTCGGACGAATCGATGACAGTGATCAAGTCCTTCGATGCCGCGATGCAGACGCGCCCGGAGTACGCCAACCGCGTCACCTATGTGATCGCGCCGGACGGCAAGATCGTGTTCCAGTACATGAGCCTCAACCCGACCCGGCACGTCGAGAAGTCGCTGGCCGCGCTGCGCAGCTGGGCCGAGGCCAACGCCAAGAAGTAGTCGGCGCCGGCAGGGGCGGCCTTACCGCTGCCGCACGCAATCCATGAAGTAGCGCGTCTTGCCGTCGTCCTGGGTCTTCACGAGGCCGTGGATATCGGTGTCGAAGCCCGGGAACTTCTCGTTGAAGTTGCGCGCGAATTTCAGATACTCGACGATCGTCCGGTTGAAGCGCTCGCCGGGGATCAGCAGCGGGATGCCCGGCGGATAGGGCGTCAGCAGCACCCCGGTGATGCGGCCCTCGAGGTGATCGATCTCCACGCGATCGATCTCGCGGTGCGCCATGCACGCGAAGGCGTCCGAGGGCTTCATCGCCGGCTGCATGTCGGAGCGATACATCTCGGTGGTGACGCGGGCCACGTCGTTGGTCTTGTACATCTCGTGGATCTGCTGGCACAGCTCGCGCAGGCCGACGCGCTCGTAGCGCGGCTGCTTCGCGCAGAATTCGGGCAGGATCCGCCACAGCGGCTGGTTCTTGTCGTAATCGTCCTTGAACTGCTGCAGCGCCGTCACCAGCGTGTTCCAGCGGCCCTTGGTGATGCCGATCGTGAACATGATGAAGAACGAGTAGAGCCCCGTCTTCTCCACAATGACGCCATGTTCAGCCAGGTACTTGGTCACGATGGACGCCGGGATGCCGGTCTTCGCGAACTTGCCGGACACATCGAGACCCGGCGTGATGATCGTCGCCTTGATCGGGTCGAGGATGTTGAAGCCGGTCGCAAGGTTGCCGAAGCCATGCCACTTCTCGTTGGCGCGCAGGATCCAGTCGTTGCGGTCGATGCCTTCGGCGGACAGCCGGTCCGGGCCCCACACCTTGAACCACCAGTCCTTGCCCCACTCGTCGTCCACCTTGCGCATCGCGCGCCGGAAATCGAGCGCCTCGCTGATCGACTCCTGCACCAGCGCGTGGCCGCCCGGCGGCTCCATCATCGCCGCCGACACGTCGCACGACGCGATGATCGCGTACTGCGGCGACGTCGACGTGTGCATCAGGTACGCCTCGTTGAAGATCGGCAGGTCGAGCTTCCG
>JANNNM010000704.1:0-2526 GCA_031398535.1 Betaproteobacteria bacterium
ACGAGAGCCGGCGGCTTTATCTCGAGAACGGGCTGCGCGCCGAAATGATGGAGACGCCGGCGGACCTGACCAACCTGCGCAATGTCGAGATGCGATTGCACATGCTGGCCGTCACGCGTGCCGTGGTCCGCTATCACGGCACCCTGCTCGCCACGCTGATCACGGCCTACGAATCCGCACTGCGTGAGTCCGCTGACAGCGCATCCGTCGTCGGCACCTAGCCATTGAAGACCATTGGCCTCATCGGCGGCATGAGCTGGGAGTCGACGGTTCCCTATTACCGGCATATCAACGAAGCGGTTCGGGCGCGCTTGGGCGGCCTGCATTCCGCACGGGTGATCGTCTACAGCGTCGACTTCCACGACATCGAGCAATTGCAGCATGCGGGCCGCTGGGACGAGGCCGGCGGGCTGCTGGCAGATGCTGCCCAGGCGCTGGCGCGCGCGGGCGCGGATTTCCTGGTGCTGGGCACGAACACGATGCACAAGGTGGCGCCGGCCATCGAGGCCGCGGTTACCATTCCGTTGCTGCATATCGCAGATCCGACGGGGCACGCCATCAAGGCGGCAGGCGTGACGACCGTCGGCCTGCTGGGCACGCGGTTCACGATGGAGCAGGACTTCTATCGCGGCCGGATGGAGGCCGCCCACGGCATGACGGTGCTGGTGCCGGATTCGGCCGACCGCGATACCGTGCACCGGATCATCTATGATGAACTGTGCGTCGGCGTGGTCAACGCCGCGTCACGCGACGCCTATCGCGCCATCATCGCGCGGCTGGTGGAGAAGGGGGCGCAGGCCGTGATCCTCGGGTGTACGGAGATTTCGTTGCTGGTGGGTCCCGGCGACGCGACGGTACCGCTGTTCGACACCACCGCCCTCCACGCGCAGGCTGCGGCGGACCGGGCACTGGAAGGTTACGCATGATTGCGCGAGTTCTGATGGCCGCCAGCGCCCTGATCATCCTGGGGCTGGGGCTGATCCACCTGTTCTACACGTTCTCCGGAACCAGGCTTACGCCGCGCAGTGCGGCATTGCTGACCAGCATGATGGAGATTTCGCCGGTGCTGACGAAGGAGACAACCATGTGGAAGGCGTGGGTGGGCTTCAACGCCAGCCACAGCGCAGGCGCCATCCTGTTCGGGTTGATCTATCTCTACTTCGCCGTGTCGGAAAGCGCGCTGCTGTTCCGGTCGCCGTACCTGTTGCTGGTGGGCCTCGCGATGCTGGCGGGGTTGGTGGTGCTGGGTAAGCTGTACTGGTTCAGCGTGCCCTTCATCGGCATCTGCATCGCAACGGCCTGCTATGTCGCCAGCGTGATCATGTCCCGCCTATGAGCGGGAATCTGCTGTTCGCGGGCGGGGGCTGGCGCGTACGCGAAATGCATGAAGCGGATGTCCCGCGGTTACAGCGCTTCTTCGAAGCCAATCCCGAGTATTTCGTGAATGTCGGCGGCGCGCCGCCCACCGCGACGGCGGCGCAGGAGGAGTTCGACGAGAGGACGCCGCCGCCGCAGTTTCCGTTTCGCGCGGCATGGGTCATGGAGTGGATGGCCGCGGACAATGCGATGCACGGCATGGCGGGCGTGGTCGCCGACATCTTCGTGCCGTCGGTCTGGAACACGGGGCTTTTCATCGTCGCAACCCACCTGCATGGACGCGGTACTGCGGCCTTGATGTACCGGCAGCTCGAAGCCTGGATGCAGGCGGGCGGCGCGCAATGGCTGCGGCTGGGGGTGGTCGTCGGCAATGCGCGCGCCGAGCGCTTCTGGGAGCGGCAGGGCTATTCCGAAGTCCGGCGGCGCGATGGCATCGGGATGGGCGTGCGCAGCAATACCGTGCGGGTCATGGTGAAGCCGGTGGGAGCGGGATCGATCGAGGATTACCTGACGCTGGTGCCGCGCGACCGGCCCGGTGCACCCTAGCCCGGGCGGTGCTGCGCCAGTGTGGTGTAATTCGCATCGTGCCTGCGTCCGCGGGCAGGGCTGCCATGCCGCCATCTCACCAACACCTGAAGCGCAATGACCCCCCAACCCCAACGCACCGCTGTCGTCACCGGCATCACCGGCCAGGACGGCGCGTACCTAGCGCGCCTGCTGCTTGAAAAGGGCTACCGCGTCTTCGGCACCTTCCGCCGCGGCAGTTCCGTCAATTTCTGGCGCATCGAGGAACTGGGCATCGTCGGACACGACCATCTGCATCTTGTGGAATTCGACCTCCTCGACGCGGGTTCCGGCATTCGCCTGTTGGAGAAGGCGCAGCCGCAGGAGGTCTACAATCTCGCGGCGCAAAGTTTTGTCGCGGTGTCCTTCGACCAGCCAGTGAACACCGGGATGATCACCGGCATCGGTGTCGTGAACCTGCTCGAAGCCATCCGCATCGTTGACCCGAAGATCCGGTTCTACCAGGCCAGCACCTCGGAAATGTTCGGACGCGTGCAGGAAGTGCCACAGAGCAATAGTGTATCACAACGCGGATGAATATACAACAGGTTTGTTAGAAGCACTTCGGGCCCCAGCCGTCGTAGA
>JANNNM010000750.1:0-2978 GCA_031398535.1 Betaproteobacteria bacterium
AGCGACGCTGAATACAACCCGCACGGTCCCCGTTCACCGCGAGCGACGCTGAAAACGCAGCGTACCCGCGCGGTAGAAGCCTCTCCTACCAACCAGACACCACGTGCCAAACAAACGCGACCGGGACCTCGCCTACTTAGCCAGCAGCGCGCGTATCTGCTCCAGCGCCGTGGGATCCTCGATCGTGGTGAGGTCGCCGGGATCGCGGCCTTCGGCCAGCGCCTGCAACGAGCGGCGCAACAGCTTGCCCGAGCGCGTCTTCGGCAACATCGTGACGAAGTGGACCGCACCCGGCCGCGCGATGGCGCCGAGCTGCCGATCCACCGTCGCCATCACTTCCTGCCGCAACGACGCGATGCCGGCCGCGTCGCTGATGCGCGCCGGGTCCCGGACGACGGCGAACGCGACAGGCACCTGTCCCTTCAGCGCATCGGCGACGCCGACAACCGCCACTTCGGCGATGCCGGCATGGGCCTGCACCGCCTCCTCGATCTCGCGCGTGCCAAGGCGATGGCCCGCCACGTTGATCACGTCGTCGGTGCGACCCAGCACGAAGTAGTAGCCGTCCGCGTCCCGCGTCGCCCAGTCGAACGTCGAATACGCAAGCCTGCCGGGAAACGTGCGGAAGTAGGTGTCGACGTAGCGCTCGTCGTCGCCCCAGATGGTGGTCATGCACCCAGGCGGCAATGGCGGGATGATCGCGAGCACGCCCTTCTCGTTCGTCCCCACCTCCTCGCCCGTGGTCTCCTGCAGCAGGCGCACGTCATAGCCCGCCGCCGGGAACGACGGACTGCCGAACTTGCGCGGCAGGTCCTCGATGCCCGGATGCGCCGACAGGATCGGCCAGCCGGTTTCCGTCTGCCAGTAGTTGTCGACGATGGCGACACCACCCAGCGCATCGGCCACCCAGCGCGCCGTGGGCTCGTCGAGCGGCTCGCCCGCCAGGAACAGGTGCCGCAGCGACGACACGT
This sequence comes from Betaproteobacteria bacterium, assembly GCA_031398535.1. GTDB lineage: Bacteria > Pseudomonadota > Gammaproteobacteria > Burkholderiales > Casimicrobiaceae > VBCG01. The sequence goes on from JANNNM010000750.1 coordinate 972, forward strand.
CATGCTGGCGCATGAAGGCCGGGTCCTGCTTCTTCAGCACCCGTATCGCAGTAGGCGAGCTGAACATGGTCGTCACCTTGTGCTCCGCGACGATCTCCCACCAGATCGACGGATCGGGGCGGATCGGCAGGCCCTCGTACAGGATCGTCGTCGAGCCGTTGATGAGCGGGGCGTAGATGATGTACGAGTGCCCCACCACCCAGCCGATGTCGCTGGTGGTGAACATCGTCTCGCCCGGCTTCACGTCGAAGATGTCTCGCATCGATGCCGCCAGCGCCACCGCGTAGCCCCCGGTATCGCGCTGCACGCCCTTCGGCTTGCCCGTCGTGCCGGACGTATAGAGGATGTAGGACGGCTCGCCGGACTCGACCCACGTGCACGGCACCTGCGCATCGAGATGCTCCGCGCGCAGCGCCGCGTAATCGAGATCGCGTCCGGGCACCAGCGCGCCGCCGGCATCGAGGCCGCGATCGACGATGACGACATGCTGCGGCGGGTGCTGCGCCAGGCGCATCGCCTCGTCGACCAGTGGCTTGTAGGCGATGGGCTTGCCGCCGCGCATGCCGGCGTCGGCCGTGAACAGGACCTTGGGGCGCGCGTCGTCGATGCGCGTGGCGAGGCTGGCTGCCGCGAAGCCGCCGAAGACGACCGAATGGACGGCGCCGAGGCGCGCGCACGCGAGCATGGCGAACACCGCCTCGGGGACCATCGGCATGTACACCAGCACGCGATCGCCGCGACCCACGCCGAGACTTGCGAGCACCGCAGCGCAGCGATTGACCTCGGCGGAGAGCTGGCGGTACGTATAGCGCGCCGTCTGCCCTGTTTCCGTCGACCGGTAGATCAGCGCATCCTGTTCGCCCCGCGTGGCGAGATGGCGGTCGACCGCGTTGTGGCACAGGTTGGTCGTGCCGCCGACGAACCAGCGTGCGAAGGGCGGGTTCGAATAGTCGAGCACCGTCGAGAATGGCGTGTGCCAGTCGATCAACGCCGCCCGTTCGCGCCAGAAGCCTTCGCGGTCGGCAAGCGAGCGTTGCTGGAAGTCGCGATAGGTCGTCATGCCCAGTTGGCTCCTGTGGTGGTGCTGCGCATGCCTGTCAACCGCCGTGCGTATCGGGCGCAATGCGGACCACGGTGCGGCCGCGCACCAGGCCTTTCAGGTACGCGTCGAAGTGCGTGGGCAGTTCGTCGAAATCGATCGTGCGCACCTGGTCGTGCACGCGGTCGGGCCGCCATTCCATCGCCAGCTTGTTCCACGTCCGCTGCCGCAGCGGCATCGGCGTGTTGGCACTGTCGACACCCAGCAGGTGCACGCCGCGCAGGATGAACGGCATCACCGTCGTGTTGAGTTTGAAATCCGCCGCGAGCCCCACGGCCGCCACCGTGCCACCGACCTTCGAGGATGCCAGCAGCCATGCCAGCAGGTCGCCGCCCAGGTTATCGATGGCGCCGGCAAACGTGGACCGCTCGAGCGGACGGATCTTCGACAGGTCGATGGCCTGGCGCAGCATCACTTCCGCAGCACCAATGCCTTTCAGGTAGTCGACTTCCTCGGCCTTGCCCGTGATCGCGACGACGTGATAGCCCATCTTCGCCAGCACTTCCACCGCCACCGAGCCCACGCCACCGGTGGCGCCGGTGACGGCCACCGGACCGCTGTCGGGCTTCAGCCCATTGTGCTCCATCAATGCGATCGCGAGGGCCGCGGTGTAGCCCGCAGTACCCAGCGTCATAGCGTCGAACGCCGTCATCGACTCCGGGCGGCGCACGATCCAGTCGCCCGGCACGCGCACGTGTTCCGCATAGCCGCCGTCGTGGCCCACGCCGAAGTCGTAGCCGGTGACGATCACCTTGTCGCCCACCTTGAAGCGATGATCCACCGATGAGTCCACCGTACCGGCAACGTCGATGCCGGCATTGGTGGGAAACTTGCGCATGATCTTGCCGGTGCCGTTGTACGACAGCGCGTCCTTGTAGTTGATGGTCGAATACTTGGTGCGCAACAGC
>JANNNM010000753.1:0-4251 GCA_031398535.1 Betaproteobacteria bacterium
GATTGATGGCGACGTCCGTCTGGATGAACGGCACCAGGTTTTCCTGCGGCAGGTCGCGGCCCTTGGCGCTGACGATGCCGGCAGTCATGGTGCTGTCGAGTCCGAACGGCTTGCCGATGGCCACCACCCACTCGCCCACGCGCAGCTTGTCCGGGTCGCCGATGGTGACCTTGGGCAGATCCTTGGCCTCGATCTTGAGGAGCGCCACGTCGGTACGCTTGTCGGCACCCAGCACCTTCGCCTTGAACTCGCGCTTGTCGTAGAGCTTGACGGTGACTTCATCCGCGCCGTCGACGACGTGGGCGTTGGTGATGACGAGGCCATCGCTGCCGATGATGAAGCCGGACCCGACGGCCTGGGCCTCGGGCTCGCGCTCCTGGCCGCGGCGGGGCGGCACCTGGCCGAAGCGCCGGAAGAATTCGTAGAACGGATCGTCCTCGGAAAGCTCGGGCATGCCGCCTCGGCCGCGCCGCGATTTCTGCGTGACGTCGATCGACACGACGGCCGCGCTGTTCCGTTCATAGAGCTCGGTGAAGTCGGGCAGCCCGGCCGCACGGCCCTGGCCCACGGCGACCGGGACGAATGCAGCGGACAACACAAAAGCGAAGGTACCGGCCAGAACGCCGGAACGAAGTGAAAGACGCATCGACATGGAAGGCCTCGGGCGGGGGGGTCGGACGAAAACGGAATATAGGACTGTGAATGCGTGCTTCAAGGTGGGGCGCGGCGCCCCACGGACTGCGCAATCTGGCGCACGGTGGCCGGCGGCGCCTCACCGAGCACGGTGACGATGAAGGCTTCGTTGCGCGTGCTGAAGACGTTGAGCGCCCCGGACTGCGTGAGACCGATCTGCGTCTGCGTGACGGCCACCGGCTCGATGAAGACACTGACCGCCACCAGCCCGTCGGACAGCACGATGTGGGCGATGGGATCGCGTCGGCTGCCGATCTTGCGGAAGCTTTCGTTGATTTTGGTGAATCCCGGGGGCACCTTGCCGATGACCCAGCCGGTATCGTTCTGCACCACCTCGCCGCCCTCGGATTGCCGCACTTTCCATTCGGGCGCAGTGGCCGTCCACGACGGCTTGACCATGTCCTTGTCGATCTTGGCGTTGACCGTGACATCGGTGAACGCGAACTGCTCGACCACCTCGCCGCGCTCGTTGACGAGCCTGGCCTTCAACAGCAGGCCAGTGGCGGCATCCGACCAGAACTTGTGCCCGTAGCGCAGGCCGTCGCGAGGCTCGAACACCACCACTTCGGCGGTGTGGCCCGCGATGCGCTCGCCGGCGACGACGCGGAAATCGTAGTACTGCGCGAGGCTCTTGACCTGGTCGGGCGACAGCGACGGAAAGGCATTGCGGAAGGTGCGGGGCTCGACCTTCATGATCTTGGCGTCCGGATAGTAGAACCGGACCTCGCCGCCGCTGCGGATGATCTCGCGTGGCGCCCCGTCGAGGCTAACCAGTTTTTCCCACTCCTGCCCGCCTTCGTTCATGTGAACGATGCGGGAAGTGTCCATCCGGCCCCCCAGCTGATAGACGATCGTGCCTGTGTAGTTGAGGTTGCGCGCCGCATTGGCCACGCGGGTGAGCCACTGCGCCGCAGCCTGGGCCAGCGCAGGCAGCGGCGCGAACAGTACGGCCAGCAGGACCGCGCCGGTACCGACGCGGCGCCAGGCGCCGGGGCGAATGTGCGGCATGGGAATCATTGCGTCGATCGCATCACGGACGTGGCGACGTCCCCTGGGAGGCGGCCGAGCGCAGGTACATGCTGCCGCCCTGGATCGCGGTGGCCGGCGAATATTCCTGGTGAGCCACCAGGTATTCGGCCGGCACGTCGGCCGCAGGCTTGACCTGCGCCGCGCGCACCGTCGACGCCTCGCGGGCCTTGGCCACGGCGGTGGACGGCGCATCCACCATCGAATAGGCGGTCCAACCCACCACGGTGACGGCAGCCAGCGTGGCCGCCACGGCCCAGGCGAAGGGTGCGGGGGCGGATTGGCGGGTGGCCCGCGCAGCAGCGGGCGCCAGCACCGTGGGTTCGGCCGCGAGTGTTGCGGCAAAGCGCCGGCCGAATCCCGGCGACACGCCCCCGGTGCCGCGCAGGTGGTCGCCGATCACGTGGTAGCACGCCCACGCATCGATCGACGCATCGGTCTTCAGTTCGGCGCACAGGCGCTCGAATTCGACGTCGTCTAGATCGCTGTCCATCAGGCGCGAAATGTTGTCGTTCATCACCATCTCCGGTTCTCATCAGTGCCGAGCTGCGGACGCAGTTCGGCGGCTATCGCTTCGCGCGCGCGGAAGATCCGCGATCGCACGGTACCGATTGGACAATTCATCACTGCGGAAATTTCCTCGTAGCTCAAGCCTTCGATCTCGCGCAGCGTGATGGCTGTGCGCAGATCCTCCGGCAGGGCATCCATCGCCCGGTTGACGGTTTCGGCGATCTGCTTGCCGATGAGTTCGTCTTCCGGGGTGGAGCTGTTGCGGAGCTGTTCAGCGTCTTCAAAGCCTTCGGCTTCCTCGTTGTCGAATGACGTCGTGGTGGGCGCGCGCCGACCCATCGCGACCAGGTAGTTCTTCGCCGTGTTGATCGCGATGCGATACAACCACGTGTAGAACGCACTGTCGCCGCGGAAGCTCGGCAGCGCGCGGTAGGCCTTGATGAAGGCTTCCTGCGACACGTCCTCGACTTCCGCCGGGTCGCGTACCAACCGCGACAACAGCCGTCCCAGCTTGCGCTGGTATTTCATGACCAGCAGCTCGAAAGCGCGCTTGTCGCCACGCTGTGCCCGCTCCACGAGCTGCTGATCGATTTCGCGATCACCCATCCGCGGGTATTCCCAGAATCGAACGTTGTTCGTTGTTATCCCGCCGAATGGCGAGTGCGGCTGCCACGGGGACCACGCCCGCCCCCACCGGACTTGGCAGGTGCGAGATGCAGCGCACGCTTGGCGTTACAGACCGGCCCAGGTGGGTTAAGTTCATTGTGCGGAGCCCGACGTGCGACTCGGGAGGCCCGAAGTGGCTTTGTCCAGTACAACGGCGGGCCGAATGTCCCCGGTATGCAGACCGCGCAAGTTGCGCATCCTGGGCGTCGCCAGCCCTGCCAGCGCCTGTCGGGCCGCCGCATCCAGCAGCCCGAGCTGGTCCAGCGCGGCGATCGTGACCGCGTGGAGGCTGCGCGAACTCCCGTCGGCAATCTTGACGGCAAGGCCCCAGCCCCGGCTACGGATGCTCATGGCGCGCACGCCCTCAGCGCCGATCTTGCTGATCCAGTCCCCGCGGCCGGCGCGGGCCAGCGCCAGGTCGGCGCCGTTCTCGCCGGACACCATTTCCGGGTGGATCGTCATCGCATCGGCCAGCTGCCGCGGCGCGTGGCCGTAGGTGGCGTCGACCGTGGCAGCGCCCAGTCGCGCGAAGGCCCCGGCTAGGCTCGCGAGCGGCATCGCATAGTTGGGGGCCGAGCAGCCGTCGATACCCATCACCAGCTGGTCGTCGCGGACGCCGCTGAACTGGCCGACGGCCTGGCGGATCGCCTGCTGCAGCGGATGGTTGAGCGCCAGGTACTCGCGCTTGTCGTGGCCGCACATCGAGCAGTAGGCAAGCATGCCGCTGTGCTTGCCGGAACAGTTGTTGGCCAGCGGCGAGTACGGCGGCGGCGGCGGCGGTTCGCCACGCCCATCGAAGCGGTAGGGAACATGCGTGCCGCACTGGAGGTCTTCGGCGGTGTTGCCGGCCTTGGCCAGCATGTCGGCGGCGGCCTCGACGTGGCGCGTCTCGCCCGCATGGCTGCCGCACATCAGCGCAACCTGCGCGGCCGAATAGCCGAAGCGCTCGACGCCACCCGCAGCGACGAACGGCAGTGCCTGCAGCGGCTTCAGCGCGCTGCGCGTGAAGGTGATGGATGCGGGATCGCCCGCCGAGTACAGAAGCCGCCCATGCTGGTCGCACACGGCGATGGAACCCCGGTGCACGCTCTCGACAATGCCGCCGCGCGTGACTTCGGCGAGCGGGGCATGGGCAACGGCGACATTGGATTCGGGGGTCGGCATGAAGGTAGCGGCGAGTCAACCCGCGATTATCGCCCATTCGAAGTGGAAGGTCGCGGCGGTGACGAACTTTGGGCTGGCCGCGCGCTTGGTGTCGGAACTGTTCGTCGTGGCATGGTGCAAGGCGAGGCGCCTGCAGGTGAGGTTTGGGTCGCCGTGGGTATGGATTCGTTGCTGTGTACTGTTCGTCGTAGC
>JANNNM010000394.1:0-1912 GCA_031398535.1 Betaproteobacteria bacterium
ATCGTCACCAAGTCGGCGCTGGTCGAGCGCGACCTCGACCTGATCGCGCCGATGGCGGCGAAGAACATGGCGCGCGTCTACCTGTCGATCACCTCGCTGGACCGCGACATCGCGCGCACGCTCGAGCCCCGCGCTGCTGCGCCGCACCGAAGGCTGCAGGCCGTTCGCACGCTGAGCGACGCCGGGGTGCCGGTGGGCGTGATGGTGGCCCCCGTCATTCCGGGCCTGACCGACCACGATCTCGAAGCCATCCTGGATGCAGCGGTCGCCCACGGCGCGCGCTACGCGGGCTGGATCATGCTGCGCTTGCCGCGCGAGGTGGCGCCGCTCTTCCGCGACTGGCTGGACGCCCATCATCCGCTGCGCGCGGCGCATGTGATGAGCCTCGTCCAGCAGGTGCGCGGCGGCCGCGACTACGATGCGGCCTTCGGCACGCGGATGCGCGGCACGGGCACGTTTGCCGAGCTGATCGAGAAGCGCTTTGAGCTCGCTACCAGGCGATTGAAGCTGGCGCGCGATCGTGTTCCGCTCGACCGTTCGCGGTTCCGGCCGCCGAAGGCCAACGCGGCGCAGCAGGAGCTGTTCTAGATCCTGCGGGCACGTGGCAGTACCGGCGGCACCACGGCAAGTCGCGCGTCATGTCGGGGCGCACATCACCACCAGGTCCGGTCCGTCGCCTTCCGCAAGCCAGTTGCGGCCGGTCATCTGGTCGCGCAATGCGCGGTCGGTCATGTAGCGGTGGTTGGCATCAGGACGATTGCTGAACACGCGGTAGACCTCCCGCGTGCCGGGGGGGCACACGCCGGCCGCGGGCAGCGCGACGTGGAAGAACTGCGCGTCTTCATTGACGAAAGTCGGATTGGCGGCCTTGGTGGCGTCACACTCCACGCTGCCGCGGCCGTAGAAGTGCGAGTCCCCCTTGTCGGGTGGGATGTACATCCGGCATACCGGCGACGTGCCGCCCTGCGCCGCCAGATAGACATTGATCGCCTGCCCGGTACGCACCCAGCCCTTGATCACCACGCCCGCGTCAAGCAACGCGATCTCGTTCGGGATGTGCGTCAGGAAGTAGTGGTCGAGCGCGGCGTTGTAGTACTCGACGGCCAGCGCGACATTGCCGCCGCCGCCCCCCGTGCCGGTGCGGTACCCGGTACCCACCTGGACCGGCACGGGGCGCATCGTCAGCGTGCCGTCGGCCAGTTGTCCCGTGTCGTTGCGTCCCCACGCCCACAGCGTGCCGTCGAGCTTGATCGCAAACGACGAATCGTAGCCGGCCGCGATCGACGCATATCCCGTACCGATCTGCACCGGCACGCGGCGGTCCGTCGTCGTGCCATCGCCCACCGCGCCGTAGCTGTTGTAGCCCCAACCCCACAGGGTGCCGTCCGCCTTGAGGCCGACCGTATGGATATTGCCGATCGCCACTGCGGTGAAGCCGGACCCCACCATGACAGGCGCCCTGCGATTGACATTGGTGTTGTCGCCGAGCTGCCCGGAGGCGTTGAGGCCCCAGGCCCATAACGTGCCATCCGTCTTGATCGCCAGCGTATGGCCCAGCCCGACGGCGGCGTACTTGAAGCCGGTGCCGATCAGGGTCGGCGTCAGCCGGTCGATGACCGTGCCGTCGCCCAATTCGCCCCAGAAGTTGCGTCCCCACGCCCACAGCGTGCCATCCGTCTTGATGGCGACCGTATGGTCCGCGACGCTGCCCGCCGCGATGAAGGCGAACCCGGTGCCGACCTGCACGGGACTCAAGCGCTTGGCGGTCGTGCCGTCGCCGACGGGCCCGTAGAAGTTGAAGCCCCACGCCCACAGCGTGCCGTCCGACTTGATCGCGACGGTGTGCGTGTTGCCGGCCACGACCGACGCGAGCCGGTGCCGACCTGGACCGGATTCAACGCCCATGCGCTGC
>JANNNM010000836.1:0-4356 GCA_031398535.1 Betaproteobacteria bacterium
GGAACGGGCGCTGGCGCAGGGTGTGGGCCTCGATGATGTGCTCGACGTGGTCGCGCAGTTCCGCGCACGCAACACGACCACGCCGGTCGTGCTGATGGGGTACGCCAATCCGATCGAGGCGATGGGCGTTGCCGCGTTTGCCGCGCGCGCGCAGGCCGCGGGCGTGGACGGCGTGCTGGTCGTCGACTATCCGCCGGAGGAAGCCACCGAATTTGCCGCGCTGATGGGGACGCACGGCATCGCGCCCATCTTCCTGCTGTCGCCCACGACGCCGGAGTCGCGCATCGCGCTGGTGGCGCAACTGGCGGGCGGTTACGTCTACTACGTCTCGCTGAAGGGCGTCACCGGCGCGGGCAACCTCGATACGGCCGAAGTGGGCCGCAAGCTCGAGGAAATCCGCCGCCATGTCACGCTGCCTGTCGGGGTGGGCTTCGGCATCCGCGATGCCGCCAGTGCCGTCGCCATCGCCGCGCACGCCGACGCCGTCGTGATCGGCAGCCGGATCATCCAGGAGATCGAGACCGGGGCGCCCGCCGATGCCGCTTCCCGCGCCGGGGCCTGGCTTGGTACCATCCGCGCTGCGCTCGATGCGATGCCGGCCCGTCCGGCGTCCGCGGCGTGATGGCACGGAGGGACATTCCATGAGCCCGCACGGCCGCCCGAAGGTCGAATTGCCCCGCAGCGCAATGGCGCAGAGGGATAAGACATGAGCTGGTTGCAGAAACTGCTGCCGCCCCGCATCAAGCGCACGCCCGGCGACCGGCGCACGCCGGTGCCCGAAGGGCTGTGGGTCAAGTGCCCGGCCTGCGAGGCCGTCCTCTACCGCACCGACCTCGAGAACAACCTGCAGGTCTGCCCGAAGTGCTCGTATCACTCGCGCGTGCCTGCGCGCGAACGCATCGAGCAACTATTGGATCCTGAAGGACGCTTCGAGATCGGCTCCGAGGTGGTGCCGATCGACAGCCTCAAGTTCAAGGACCAGAAGAAGTATCCCGATCGTCTGTCTGCGGCACTTGAGGAAACCGGCGAGACCGACGCGCTGGTGGTGATGCAGGGCAGCGTCAAGAGCGTGCCACTGGTACTGGCGGCGTTCGACTTCGGCTTCATGGGCGGCTCGATGGGCTCGGTGGTGGGCGAGCGCATGGTGCGCGGCGTGCGCGTCGCCTACGAAAACCGCATTCCCTTCGTGTGCGTGTCGGCCTCCGGCGGCGCGCGGATGCAGGAAGGCGTGAGCTCGCTGTTCCAGATGGCCAAGACGACCGCAGTGCTGCAGGAATTGAACAAGGCGCGGCTGCCGTTCATCTCGATCCTCACCGATCCGACGATGGGCGGCGTATCCGCATCGTTTGCCTTCGTCGCTGACATCGTGATCGCCGAGCCGGGCGCGCTGATCGGCTTCGCGGGCCCGCGCGTGATCGAGCAGACGGTCCGCGAGAAACTGCCCGAAGGATTCCAGCGCGCCGATTTCCTGATGGAGAAGGGCGCGCTCGACCTCATCATCGACCGCCGCCAATTGCGCGACGAACTGGCAGCGCTGCTGGCGCTGATGATGCGGCAGCCTGCGCCCACCGCTTGATGGCGGTGCCGTGCGAACATCGCCGCGCGCGGCGTGACGTGATGTTCCTTCCCCGATGAATCGCCCCGCCACGGTCGACGCGTGGCTTGCCTATCTCGAGACGCTGCACCCCAAGACCATCGCGCTCGGCCTGGATCGCGTGCGCGCGGTGGCCGTGCGGCTGGGCGCGGCGATCACGTGCCCGGTCATCACGGTCGCCGGCACCAACGGCAAGGGCTCGACGTGCGCGCTGCTCGAGTCGATCCTGCGCACTGCCGGCTATCGCGTTGGCCTGTACACCTCGCCGCACCTGATGCGCTACCACGAGCGCGTCCGCATCGCCGGTGCCGACGCGACGGACGCGGAACTGCTGGCAGCCTTCAACGCGATCGAGGATGCGCGGCTTGGCGCACTCGATGCGCAGGGCGCGCCGATCGCGCTCACGTATTTCGAGTTCGGCACGCTGGCCGCGCTGTGGCTCTTCGCGCAGTCCGGACTCGACGTGCTGGTGCTGGAGGTCGGGTTGGGCGGGCGTCTCGATGCCGTCAACATCGTCGATGCGGACATCGCGGTCGTGACCAGCATCGACATCGACCATGCCGACTACCTCGGCACCACGCGCGAGGCGATCGGTGGCGAGAAGGCGGGGATCTTCCGGCCCGGCTGCCCGGCGGTATGCGGCGACGCGCATCCGCCGGCCTCCGTGGTGGCGGCTGCGGCCGCCGTGGGCGCGCCGCTGCTGGTGGCCGGGCGCGAGTTCGCGGCCACGGCGGAAGGCACGCAATGGCGCTACCGCGGTCCACGCGGCGAGCGCTTCGGCCTGCCGTTTCCGTCGTTGCGCGGCGCGTATCAACTGGGCAACGCCGCCACGGTGCTGACGGTGCTGGCGCTGCTGCACGAGCGCCTGCCCGTCAGCGGCGGCGCGCTGCGCGAAGGGTTGCTGACGGTGGTGCTGCCGGGGCGCTTTGAAGTGGTGCCGGGGCGGCCCACGATCGTGCTGGACGTCGCGCACAACCCGCACGCGGCGCGGGCGCTGGCCGCCGCGCTGGGCGACATGGGCTATCACCCGGAGACCATCGCGGTGTGCGGCATGCTGGCCGACAAGGACATCGCCGGCGTGATTGCGGCGATGCGGCCGCGCGTGGATCGCTGGCTGGTGGCCACGTTGCCCGGTCCGCGCGGCGCGCAGGCCGTGCATCTCGCCGAGGTGCTGGTAGGGGCTGGCGTGGATCGCTCGACGATCCGTAGCTGCGATACGGTCGTCGAGGCGATTGCCGCAGCAAGGTCCCTGGCCGGGGAGGCTGATAGAATCGTGGTGTTCGGATCCTTCCTGACCGTGGCCGCGGCCAAGTCTGCGCTGTCGCGCCCCTGATCGCGCCACCACGCACATGCAAAGCCGATGGCCCAACCCTCCGATGTGAATGTCGACGACCTCCGCCGCCGCGCGCGGCGCCGCCTGGTCGGGGCGATCGTGCTGGCGCTGGCCGCCGCCGTGTTCGTGCCCATGTTGCTCGAAAGTGAGCCGCGCCCGCTGGGCGAGGATGTCTCGGTCAAGATCCCGCCGGTCGACAACAACAAGTTCGTCAACAAGCTGAACGCCAAGGGCGGCGATGCCGCCAGGACGGCACCGGGCAAGGCGGAGCCAACGAAGGTCGACGCGCCCAAGGCGGATGCTCCCAAGGCCGACACGCCGAAGACTGACGCGCCGAAGGCCGAGGCCGATCCCGCCGCGATCCTGGCCGGTGGGCCGACGAACCCGCCGCCGTCCGCGACCTCGTCGGCGGCCCCCGCCGCGCCGGCACCGGAGTCAAGCGCCGCGGCGCCGAGAAAGTCACTGGCCGAGGCCGAGGAGAAGGTGTTGAGCGCCTCCGGCAAGGCGCCGGTCGCCGCCCCGCCGCCAGCGCCCGCCGCCGCACCGAAGGCGGCTGCGCCGGTGGAAGCCCCCAAGGCGGAACCGCCGAAGGCCGAGCCCGCCAAGGCGGAAGCTCCCAGTTCCGAAACGCCGAAAACTGAAACCGCCAAGGCCGCGCCCGTCGGTCCCGGTTTCTCCGTGCAACTGGCGGCTTTCACCGATGACAAGGGCGCCAATTCGCTGGTGAACAAGCTGACCAAGGCCGGTTACGTCGCCTATGTGGAGCCTGTGACCAACGCCAAGGGCACGCTGTGGCGCGTACGCGTCGGGCCGTTTCCCACGCGCGAGGCGGCAGGCGCGTCACGGGACAAGCTGAAGGGCGACGGTTACAGCGGCATCGTGACGCCGTCGAAGTAAGCCTCAAGGCCGCGCCGTGATGAACGCACTCGACTGGGCGATAGTCGCGCTGTTCCTGCTCTCCATCGTATTTGCCTACTTCCGCGGTTTCACGCGGCAGTTGATCGCACTGTTCTCGTGGGTGCTGGGCTTCGTCGCCGCGATGGCGTTCTCGCCGCAACTCGGCAACCTGCTGCCGGATTTCGGCGGCAATCCCACGCTGCGCTACCTGATCGCGTTCGGCATCATCCTCATCGGTGCGCTGATCGTGGGTGCAATGATCGCGTGGCCGTTGCGTGACCTGTTGCACCAATCCGGCATGGGATTCCTCGACCGCTTCCTGGGCGGACTCTTCGGTGTTGTACGCGGGGTCGTGCTGATCCTGGCAATGACGCTGGTGGCGGGCCTGACTACCCTGCCACGTACGGATTGGTGGCAGAATTCGTCCCTTGCCCCGATGCTTGCCGGGGTGGCCGTGGGTCTTTCGCCCTGGTTGCCCCGCGAATGGTCGGAACGGCTTGATTTTTCCCGCGACGGCCGCCACATGCCTGTC
>JANNNM010000843.1:0-1693 GCA_031398535.1 Betaproteobacteria bacterium
CCAGGCGCACGACATGGAATTGCGACTCGATCTGCTTCACCTGATCCTGCTCGCGCCAATGGGACATACCATGCGACTCGAACCCGGCCGCTTCGCGAGGTCGGGGGATCCAACCCAAACTTTGTTGAGGCACAAAGTCCATCAAACTGGCTTGATGGGCGGCAAACAGTGCTGCTTTCGGGTCGATCGGCAATGGGTCGGCTTCGCCCGGCTGGAGGTTTGCAGCCGCCACGGCTTGCGCCAACCACCACCTGTGGAAGCCGGTGTTCATCGGTGAGATCCAGGCCAACGGCCAGTTCAAGGTCGTGTGGAAGGATCCCAAGGGCCTGGTGCAAGCCAAGCCGTGGAGCCCGTTCATCGCCGGCAACGAAGGCAAGAAGGACGCACCGGAAAAGAAGTAAGCACGGGCAGTACAGCCCACCGGCGCTACGAGGACCGATGCAGCGGATAGCAGCATTGCCGCCGCCAGCTTCGTAGCGCCGGATTTTTTTGGTCGTTCGGGAGAGTCATTGTGTCGTCGACGGGAAGCTGCGGCGTGATGGCGCGTGCCGCGCGGTGGATGAGCGTACTGCTGCTGGCCGCGCTCGCGACCGGCGCGCAGGCGCTGCCGGCGGAACTGGTGCGCGAACTGGCGCTGGGCGATGGCGATGTGCGGAGCGCCGCCATCGGCAAGCTGGGCGCTGGCGGCGACAAGGATGCGCTGCCGCTGCTGCAGGCGCTGCTCGACGGCGAGGTCCAGACCGTCGGCGACAAGCAGATCCTCATCGTCAAGGGCGAGACCGCCGTTGACGCCATTACCGGCGCAGCGGTCTCGCCGCTGCCCGAGACGCGCGACGATGTCGTCGTCAACAACCGGCTGCGCCGTTCGTTGGCCACCGCGATCGCATCGCTGAAGCTCTCGGACCCCGATCGCGAAGTGCGCCTGGCGGCGGCCAGGGAAATGCAGAAGACCGCCGACGAGGATGCGCTGCCGGCGCTGATCGCCGCCACCGCAAAGGAAACGGATCCCGAGATCAGGGGCCTGCTGGTGCTGACGCAGGCGTCGATTCAGCTGGGCAGCACGGATCGCGCGACGCGCCTCGCGGCAGTGCGCGCGCTGGCATTGAGCGACACCGGCGCCACGCGCACGTTGTTGCTGGGTGTGCTCGAGCGCAAGGCAGGCGTCTACATCGAAAAGGACGAGGAAGTGCGCGCCGAAGCGCAGCGCTCGCTGACTGCAGTGGAGCAGCGCCTGCGCATCGGCGACATCGCGGCCCGGATCTTCAGTGGCATCTCGCTCGGCAGCGTACTGCTGCTGGCCGCCCTCGGCCTCGCGATCACCTATGGCCTGATGGGCGTCATCAACATGGCGCACGGCGAGCTGATCATGATCGGCGCCTATGCGACCTACGTCGTGCAGAACCTGTTCCGGCAATACCTGCCTGATGCGTTCAACTGGTACCTGCTGCTGGCCGTGCCGGTGGCGTTCCTCGTCAGCGCGATCGTCGGCATGGTGCTCGAGCGCACGGTGATCCGGCACCTGTACGGCCGGCCGCTCGAAACGCTGCTGGCGACGTGGGGCCTGTCGCTGATCCTGATCCAGGCGCTGCGCAGCACCTTCGGTGCGCAGAACGTGCAGGTGGAGAACCCGAACTGGATGTCGGGCGGCCTCGAGATCATGACCAACGTCATCCTGCCGTGGAGCCGCGTCGCG
>JANNNM010000893.1:0-2922 GCA_031398535.1 Betaproteobacteria bacterium
TTCTAGGCGAGGCTTCAGCCTCGCAGGTACGGTGCATGCATTGAACCCGCGAGGCTGAAGCCTCGCCTACAAGCGCAACAACGCACGCAGGCTGAACCATGAACCGCTTCCAACGCTGGGTGCGCCGGACCTTCAAGGGGCTGTGGCGCGCGCCGGACTTCCGCAAGCTGTGGCTGTCGCTGACGATCACGTCGTTCGGCGCGCAGGTCACCAACCTCGCGCTGCCGCTGACGGCGGCGTTGCTGCTGCACGCCACACCATTGCAGATGGGCATCCTGGTGGCGCTGGAGACGCTGCCCTTCGCGCTGGTGTCGCTGCATGCGGGCGTGATGCTCGACCGCGTGCGCAAGCTGCCCATCGTCATCATCACAAACATCGCGCGCGGGGTGGCGCTGCTGCTGATCCCGCTCGCGGCGTTCACCGGCACGCTGTCGATGGAGATCCTGTACATCGTTGGCTTCTTCTGCGGCGTGCAGAACGTGATCGGCGGCGCGGCGCACCAGGTGCTGCTGGCCTTGCTGGCGGGGCGCAAGCGGCTGGTGGAGGCCAACGCGAAGATCGCGCTGGGCGAGACCTCCGCCGCGCTGGTGGGGCCGGGCATTGCGGGCGCATTGATCCAGTGGCTGACCGCGCCCTTCGCGATCCTGCTCGACGCGCTGACGTTCCTGCTGTCGGCATGGCTGTTGCGTGGCGTGAAGGCCGCGGCCGACGTCCCGCACGATGGACCCAGGAATTCAGTCGGTGCCGAGATCGTCGAGGGCCTGCGGCTGGTGGCGCGCGACCGCACGCTCTTCGCGCTCGCGTGGATGTCGGGGCTGTGGCAGTTCCTGCATCACATGCAGATCGCCGTGCTGATCCTGTTCGCCACGCGCGACCTGCACCTGTCCGCCGGCGCGATCGGCCTCACCTATGCATTCGGCGGCCTGGGCTGCGTGCTGGGCGCGGCGTTCGCAGAGAAGCTCTCCGCACGCTTCGGAATCGGGCCGATCATCGTGCATGGCCTCGTGCTGACCGCGCTGGCCTGGCAGGCATTCGGCCTGATCGCGGGGCCGGTATGGGTGGCTACGCTGCTGCTGGGATTGGCGATGCTGGTGTTCGATTTGGGCGGGGTGCTCTACGGGATCAACTACCTGTCGCTGCGGCAGGCCATCACGCCCGACCGGCTGCTGGGCCGGATGACTGCCACGATGCGCTTCCTCACCGTGTCCGCGGCGCCGATCGGCGCGCTGGTCGGCGGCGCGCTGGCCACATGGATCGGGTTGCGCGCCACGTTGCTGACCGTGGGCGCGCTGGGCTTGCTGCTGTCCGGCGCGGCGGTGATCTGGTCACCGGTGCGGCAGCACCGGACGCTGCCGGCCGTAAGCTCGTAGTCAGGCCAGCGCGTTGTTCAGCGCGATCTCGAGCCGCGCCAGGCCCTCGAGGATCTCGTCGAGCGAGATCACGAGCGACGGCGCGATGCGCACGACATCAGGCCCGGCGACGAGCAGCATCAGGCCGGCATCACCCGCGGCGCGCACGACGTCCATTGACTTGCCTTTCCACGGCACGTCGAGTTCGCAGCCGATCCACACCCCTTCGCCGCGCAGGTCCGCGAACACGCGGCGCCGCGCGTTGATGGCCTTCAGGCCCTCCATGAACAGCGCATGCCGGGCCTTGACGCCGTCGAGCACTTCGGTGGTGTTGATCACATCGAACACGGCGCCTGCGACGGCACACGCCAGCGGATTGCCGCCGTACGTGGTGCCGTGCACGCCGACGCCGAACGCGCTGGCGATGGCATCCGTCGTCAGCAGCGCGCCGATCGGGAAGCCGCCGCCCAGCCCCTTGGCGCTGGTCAGGATGTCCGGGACGATGCCCTTCTGCATGTACGAGAAGAGCGCGCCGGTGCGGCCCATGCCGCTCTGGATTTCATCGAGCACCAGCAGTGCGTTGTGCTGGGTGCACAACCGCCGCGCTGCATGCAGGAACGCCGGCGAGCCGGGCGTCATGCCGCCTTCGCCCTGCATCGGTTCGAGCAGCACCGCGCAGATCTCGTCACCGTGCGCGGCGAACTCGTGCTCGAGTGCCGCAACGTCGTTGTACGGGAGGTGCGTGAAGCCTTCCGGGTTGGGGCCGAAGCCCGAAGCGTACTTCGGCTGGCCACCCGCCGTCACCGTGAAGAGCGTGCGGCCATGGAAGCTGTTGATCGTCGAGATGATCCGCATCTTCTTCGCGCCGAACTTGTCATGCGCGTAGCGCCGCGCGAGCTTCAGCGCGGCCTCGTTGGCCTCGGCACCTGAATTGCAGAAGAACACGCGCTCGGCGAACGTATGGTCGACAAGCCGCTTCGCGAGCCGCAGCGCGGGTTCGTTGGTCATCCAGTTCGACACGTGCCAGATCGTGCACGCCTGGTCGGTCAGCGCGCGGATCATCGCCGGATGGCAATGGCCCAGCGCCGTCACCGCCACGCCGCTGGCGAAGTCGATGTACATCCGTCCGTCCTGGTCCCACACGCGCGAGCCTTCGCCGCGCACCGGGATGAACGACGCAGGCGCATAGCAGCGCACCATCAGCTCGTCGAACATCGCACGCGTGACCGGCAACGTGGCCGCGGCGGAGGGTGCGCTGGAAACGTCGCGCCGTGCGGTGGCGGCGACGATGGCTTGGGCGGATGTCGTATTCATCGGAACGGTCTCTCGTCAGGATGCGGGAGCCGCAGCCACCACCTGGATCTCGACCTTGTAGTCGGAATTGGCGAGCTTGGCTTCGACGGTGGCGCGCGCCGGCGTATGGCCCGGCACCACCCACGCTTCCCACGCCGCGTTGAGCGTCGGGAAGTCGGCCATGTTCGGCAGGAAGATCGTCGCGGACAGCAGGCGCGTCTTGTCGCTGCCGACCTCGCCTAACAGGCGGTCGATGGACGCCAGCACCTGCTTCGTCTGC
>JANNNM010000908.1:0-2098 GCA_031398535.1 Betaproteobacteria bacterium
CGTCACGCCCGAGGTCAACGCCGTGTCAACGCTGCTGATGCTGCTGACGTTGGTGCTGATCCTGATCGCTTCCCGCCTTTCCCCAAGCCTGCTTCGTTCGACCGAGGAGTCGCCCGCGCCATGAAAGCCCTCATCTCCCCCGTCCTCGCCCTGGTCCTGGCGCTGGCCTTCGTGCCGGCGCACGCCAAGGATGTGCTGCACCTTTACAACTGGAACAACTACATCGCGCCGGAAACGGTCAAGCGCTTCGAGGAACTGTGCAAGTGCGAGGTCAAGCAGACGTACTACTCAGACAACGAGGAGCTGCTGGCCAAGCTGGCCGCAGGTGCCAAGGGCTACGACATCCTGGTGCCCACCGGCAACGCGCTCGAGTCGCTGATCAAGCAGAAGGCGCTCAAACCCATCGACAAGAACGCGCTGCCCAACCTGAAGAACATCAACCCGGCGTACATGGACACCGCCTTCGACAAGGGCAACGAATTCTCGGTGCCCTATGCGTACACGGTGACGATGCTGGGCTACAACGAACAGAAGATGAAGGAACTGGGCATCAACGTCGACTCCTGGGCCGCGATCTTCGACCCCAAGATCCTGGAGAAGATGAAGGGCCGCGTGACGGTGCTGGACAGTTCCAACGAGCTCTTCGCGGCAGCGTTGAAGTACCTCGGCTATTCGGCCAACGACACCGACGAGAAGCACCTGAAGGAAGCGGCCGACGTCATCAAGAAGGCCCGGCCCTACTGGGCGGCATTCAACGCGTCGTCGTACATCAAGGAACTGACCACCGGCAACATCTGGCTGGCCCACGGCTATTCGAACGACCTGTTCCAGGCCGACCTTGACGCACAGGCCGCCAAGCGCCCGTTCCGCATCCAGAAGGCGCTGCCGAAGGAAGGCGCGGTACTGGCGCTCGACAGCATGGTCATCCACAAGTCGGCGCCGCGGCCCGACCTGGCGCTCAAGTTCATGAACTTCATGCTGGATGGCAAGAATGCGGCGGAGCTCACCAACCTGATCGGCTCGGGCAACCCCAACGCGCAGGCGATGCAATTCATCAAGCCCGACATCGCGCGGGACAAGGCCGTCTTCCCGGACGGCACTACGCAGGCGAAGCTGGAACAACTGAAGGACCTGACCAGCGCGCAGCGCCGCGCCCGCAACAAGTCGTGGACGGAGATCAAGGCGGGTCGCTGACCGGAGCTTGCGGCGACGTGGCCGGCGCGGTCGTGCCATCATCGCGCGATGAACACCACGTCGCCCTGGCGCATCGAGCGCCTGACGCCCAAGCTTCGCGACGCCTACCTCGCGTTCTTCGACCACGAACGCGGGCCGGCCTTTGCCGACAACCCGGAATGGGCCAAGTGCTACTGCCACTACTACCAGGTGCCGGTGGCGCTGACGTGGAGCGATTTCGACGGCCCCGCCAACCGGCTGGCCATGGGCGCGCGGATCGCGGCCGGCGAAATGGAAGGCTACCTCGCATTCGAGGGTGACGACGTGGTGGGCTGGATGAACGCCCAGTCGTACGCCAGGCTGCGCCATGCCTGCGCGCGCATGCGCATCGCCGCGCCCGACCTGCCCGTGCCCGCGCATGACGCCGCCGCCATCGTGTGCTTCGTCATTCCACCGGCCCACCGCCGGCGCGGCATTGCGAAGGCCCTGCTGGCCCATGGCGTCGCCGATCTCGCGGCGCGGGGCTTCGCGCTGGTCGACGCGTTCCCGTGGAACTCGGCCCCGGGTGCCGACGCGGCCACCGACCACTATCACGGCACGATGTCGATGTTCGAGAACGCGGGCTTTGCCACGCTGGCGACGCACGACGACCTGACTGTCGTCCGCAAGTCGTTGCGATGATGGCCGCCACCGAACGGCGGCACCGGACGCTGCTGCCCCATGCGCTGGCACTGCTGTATGGCCTCGCCATTGCCTATGCGAGCCTGCAGCCTTTCACGCCGTGGCTGCCCCCGGCCGACGGCACGCCGTTCTGGCCCTTCGCCCCCTGGCCGCCGCGCTGGACGCGCTTCGACGTGCTGGCCAACGTCCTGGCCTATGTGCCCTTCGGACTCTTCGTCGCGCTGATCGCGCAGCGCGCGTCGCC
>JANNNM010000910.1:0-3494 GCA_031398535.1 Betaproteobacteria bacterium
GTAGCAAAGGACCAAGCCGCATGCACACGCACGGCTGCCGCATTGTAACCAACGCTAAAATGCGCCATGGCCAACGCGCACGATGCCCGTTTCCTGCGCACCCGGCAGCTGGTCTTCGGCATTGCGGTCGCGAGCTTCATACTGTCGTTCTTCCATCGGACGGCTCCGGCGGCGATTGCCGGCGAACTCACCCGCGTGTTCGCCATCACCGCGGCGACGCTGGGCACGGTGGCGGCCCCCTCCTTCTACGTCTACACGCTGCTGCAAATCCCGGTCGGCGTGCTCGCCGATACGCTCGGACCGCGCCGCATCCTGGCGGGCGGGTCGCTGGTGGCGGGCCTGGGATCGATCGCCTTCGCGCTGGCGCCTTCGTGGGAAGTCGCGGCCATCGGTCGCACCTTCGTCGGCGTCGGTACCGCCGTCGCGTTCATCGGCATCCTGAAGCTTTCTGCCGTCTGGTTTCCGGCCAACCGCTTCGCCACGCTGAACGGCATCACGATGTTCGCCGGCAACGCCGGCGCCGTGATTGCCGGCGCGCCGCTGGCGTGGGTGATCACGCAGACGTCGTGGCGCAATGTGTTCCTGGGATTGGCCGCGTTGTCACTGGCGCTGGCGGCGATCACCTGGTGGAAGGTCCGCGACCGACCGCAGGATCTCGGCTTCGCGCCGTTGAATGCCGTCGCACCCGTGCCGGGACCGGTCACGCACTGGATGCAGGCATTGCGCCAGGTGCTGGCCAACCCCGCGACGTGGCCGGGCTTCTTCGTCAACGCGGGCATCGGCGGCAGCTACCTGGCCTTTGCGGGGCTGTGGGCCGTGCCGTACCTGGTCGAGGTGCACGGCATGTCGCGCGTGACCGCCGCGCAGCACGGCAGCCTGCTGCTGCTGGGCGTGGCCTTCGGCTCGCTGGCGATCGGCACGCTGTCCGACCGCCTCGGCAGCCGGCGCGGGCTGATGCGCGCGTGCACGCTGCTGTTCGCACTGTCGTGGCTGCCGTGGCTGCTCGACGTGCGGTGGCCGCTGCCCGCCACGCTTGCGTGGTTCCTGCTGATGGGCTTGCTGATCCCCGGCTTCACGCTGTCGTGGACGGTGGCGAAGGAAGTGAATCGTCCCGAACATTCGGGCATGGCCACGTCCGTCGTGAACCTCGGCATCTTCCTCGGTACCGGCATCCTGCAGCCGTGGGTGGGACACATGCTTGATCGCGGCCGCGCCGCCGGCGACGTGGCGCTGGCGTGGCAGCACGCGTTGGCGCTGATGGCCGGCGCCGCGTTGCTGGGGGCGCTGTCCTCGTGGCTCGTGCGCGAGCGTCCGCGCATGCGCCCCGGGTAACGTTCAGATCACGCTGGCCGCACCCCCATCCATCGGGATGATCGCGCCTGTCACGTAGCTCGCGGCATCGGACGCGAGGAACAGCGCCACCTGCGCCACTTCCTCCGGCGTGCCGAGGCGCCGCAGCGGGATCTTCGCCTGCTGCTGCGCAAGCAACTCGTCCGCCGGCGTGCCGGTCATCTTCGACTCCACGGCCAGGCCTTCCTGCACGCGGCCCGTGAGCGTGCCGCCGGGGCTGATCGCATTGACGCGCACGCCCTGCGGCCCGTAGGCCGCCGCGAGGCCCGCGGTGGCCAGCATCAGCGCCGCGTTGGCGGCGCCACCGGGCAGGTGGATGGGGTTGGCCATCTTGCCGCCCATGCCGATGATGTTGATCACGACACCCCGCCCGCGCGCTGCCATCTGCTTGATCACGATGTCGAGCGGCTGGATCGTGCTGAAGAACTTGGCGTCCATCGCATCGCGCCAGGCCTGCGCGTTGAGGTCGGCGGGTGCTGCGCGCTTGGCGGCGCCGGCGGAATTGACGAGCACGTCGATCTCGCCCAGCGCGGCCACGGCCTCGCGGACCATGCGCGCGGATTCGTCCGCGCGCGTGAGGTCGGCAACGATGGCGATGGGTTGATGGGCGGACTTCGGCATTGTGGCCAACGCCGCATCGAGGTTGGCGCGGCTGCGCGCCACCAATGCCACGCGCGCGCCCGCCGCGGCAAAGGCGTGCGCGCAGGCCAGGCCGATGCCCTTCGATGAGCCGGTGACGATGACTGCCTTGTTTTCCATGTTCGATGGCACGACTGAACCTCGCTTCAATTGACCTTCGGTGCCGCGCTCGGCGCGGCAGGGGACGCCAGCTGCACGCGCAGGAATGCGCGCACGCTTTCCATGGCGGCAGCACGCGCTGCCGGGTTGGGGCCGTTGGTGACGCCCTGTCCGGGATTCACGCCGTTGGGCACGTCGTGGCGCACGGCCACGCGGCCCGACGGTGCATCGAAGCCGTGATAGCTGTCGGGATAGACGCGCACCGTCAGCGGCATGTCCGCCGCGCGCATCGCATCGCCCAGCGCCACGCACGGCTCCGCCGGCGTCCAGTCGTCGGCGGCGCCGATGTGGATGGCGGTCGTGGCGGCCGGGCGCCAGCGCGGACCGGCGCGCAGCGACGCCGTGCATCCCGGATAGAACGCGACGGCCGCGCGGAAGAACGGTGGCGCGTTGGCGCCGTTGCGCAGTGCGGCCACCTGCGCATTCTCCGCGTTGATCGTGGCCAGCAGCGTGCTGCCGCCATGCGACCATCCGACGAGTCCGATGCGCCGCGAGTCTACGCCCGGCAATGCCGCGGCAAAGGCCAGCGCACCCAGCGAATCGAAGCGCCGGGTGGCCGCGTTGATCGTGCGCTCGCCGGTCTTGATCGTGCACACCTGGCGCTGCCCGCGCGGGTTGAAGCTGTCGGGCCACAGCACCGCATAGCCGTCATCGAGGAAGGCCTGCGTCCACATCGCGAAGCGCTCGGACAGCATCGCCTCCGAACCCGGGCGCGTGCTGAACATGCCACCGCAGCCATGCAGCCCGACGACCAGCGGAACGCCTGCGCCCGCGGCCGCGATAGCGGGACGGAACAGCAACGCGGGCACCAGCGTGCGCGCGCCGCTCGACCCGGTTTCGAGGGACGGCAGCTCCACCCGCTCCGCAGACGGCAGGGCCGCGTGCGTCATGCCGGATATCGTCGTGATGGCCAGCGCCGCCAGCACGCGCAGGATCGGGTGGGTCGGCATGGAGGATTATTTTTTCGCCGGGTCGAGCTTCGGGGCGAGCTCGGCCTTCCAGTCGATGGGTCCGCGTTCGAAGCGTTGCTTCAATTTGGCCAGTGACCACGCGTTGCCGCCCTGGAACATCTTGTACAACGTGTCGAATTCCGGCCCGGGAGCATACCCGACGCCGGACATCACGATGCGGGTCGACGCCGGGCCCAGCGGCTCGAATTCCACGATGGACACCACGCGGCCGAATTGTTCCGGGTGCGGAAAACCAGGTGGCGCCTGCACGTTGCGGAACACCAGCAATCGATCGGGCAGCCACGCGATGAACTGGTTCTTGATGTTGCCGGCGTCGCCCGGCCTGGCGTCGAGTCGATACGCCGTCTCCATCACGCCACCGACGCGCGCGTCGCC
>JANNNM010000929.1:0-1372 GCA_031398535.1 Betaproteobacteria bacterium
CGGATGCCGGGGATGTCCAACCTACTTGAAATCAAAGCGTTTTTCAGCCTATAATCTTGGTCTTTGCCGAAGTGCAATCGAAGTACAAATCTAGCGAAACGACGAGCGAGAGAAAAGGAACAATCGAGATGGCTGTAACGGTTCAGGACAAGGCGAAAGTGATCGCCGACAATCAGCGTGGCAAGGGCGACACCGGTTCCCCGGAAGTGCAGGTCGCGCTTCTCACCGCCCGCATCAATGGTCTCACCGACCATTTCAAGACGAACGTGAAGGATCACCATTCGCGCCGCGGTTTGCTGCGCATGGTATCGCGTCGCCGCAAGTTGCTCGACTATCTGAAGTCGCGCAACGTCGACGGCTATCGCGCGTTGATCGACAAGCTGGGCCTGCGCAAATAATCCGGGCCGGCGTCGGATCGAATGCCGCCGCTGTCGCCCTCCGATTGAAACCCCGCAATGGCCGGGCGCGCTATCGCCGCCGGCCTTTGTCGCTACTGGGATCCGCCACCATGTTCAACCACATCAAGAAATCGATTGCCTACGGCCGCCATACGCTGACGCTTGAAACCGGCGAGATCGCCCGCCAGGCCGGCGGCGCCGTCATGGCCAGCCTCGGCGACACCGTCGTGCTCGTCACCTGTGTCGCCGCCAAGTCGGCCAAGCCGGGCCAGGACTTCTTCCCGCTGACCGTCGACTACCAGGAAAAGACCTACGCCGCCGGCAAGATCCCCGGCGGCTTCTTCAAGCGCGAAGGCCGGCCGTCGGAAAAGGAAATCCTCACGTGCCGCCTCATCGATCGCCCGCTGCGTCCGCTCTTCCCCGATGCGTTCTACAACGAGGTGCAGATCGTCGCGACCGTGATGTCGGTCGATCCGGAAATCGATCCGGACATCGTCGCCATGATCGGCGCATCCGCTGCAGTGTCGCTGGCCGGCATCCCGTTCGCAGGCCCGATCGGCGCGGCGCGCGTCGGCTACATCGACGGTCAGTACATCCTGAACCCGTCGAAGACCGAGCTCACCACGTCCACGCTCGACCTGGTCGTCGCGGGCACGGAAGCCGCGGTGCTGATGGTCGAGTCCGAAGCCCAGGAACTGCCTGAAGAAGTCATGCTCGGCTCGGTCGTGTTCGGCCACCAGCAGCAACAGGTCGTCATCGAACTCATCCACGCGTTGGTGGAAGAGGGCGGCAAGCCGTTGTGGGACTGGGTGGCCCCGGCCAAGGACGAGGCGATGATGGCCAAGGTCACCGCGTCGATCGAAGTCGACCTGCGCGAGGCTTACCAGCTGCGCCAGAAGCAGGCCCGCCAGCAGCGCCTGAAGGAAATCTCGAAGAAGGCCATCGCGGAATGCGTCCCGGCCGACGCGTCGCCC
>JANNNM010000028.1:0-3526 GCA_031398535.1 Betaproteobacteria bacterium
CACAGGATGAACGTCAGCAGGTAGAGCGTGAGCGGGACGATCCACAGCAACGGTACTGCGGCGATGTTCTGCGTGATGTAGTTGGTGATGGCCAGCAGCAGCACCGAGCCGGTGCCCGCCAACGCGCACCACAGCACCTGCCGCGCGAGCGTGGGAGCCCGTTCGTCGGCGTCGATGTCGATCGTGGCAACCGCCGGTGCGGCAGCGATACCTTTCAGGCTCGAGATCGCGGCGACGATCGCCAGCACGACAAAGACGCCATAGCCGACCGACCAGCCCACCGCCTGCATCCGGGTCGCGACCCACGGCTCGAGCAGAAACGGATAGCCGAGCAGCGCGAGAAGCGACGCGACGTTCGACAATGCGAAGAGGCGGTACGGATCGCGTCCCGGGAAGCGCCGCGCGAACCACGCCTGCAGCAGCGGGCTGGTGGTGGATAGCAGGAAATAGGGAAGGCCGATCGTTGCGGTGAGCAATCCCAGGATCAGCCAGATCGGATTTTCATCACCCGCTGGTTTCCAGAAGTTGCCGGGGATAATCGGCAACAGCGCGAGGCTCAGCGCCAGCAGCGCGACATGCACCTGGACCTGCATGCGGGGCGCCAGCTTGCGAATCGACAGGTCGGCGTAGGCGTAACCCGCCAGCAGCGTGGTCTGGAAGAACACGAGGCATGTGGTCCACACGGCGGCCGACCCGCCGAACCACGGCAGGATCTGCTTGGCAACGATGGGCTGGACCAGGAACAGCAGGAACGCGCTGGCAAAGATCGTCAGGGCGAATAAGGGCATGGGGCGGGGCCACAGTCACGGTTGCGAAACAAGGGGGGCATTGTAGCGGCGGCGCCTCAGGCGGTCGCCAGCGGCGGCGTGTGGGACGCGTGCCAGGCGTTGGCGAACGCGTTCCACGCAAGCACCATGAACACGACCATCAGCGGTGCAAGGTGCAGCGTGGCGCGGTTGACCGTGGTCTGGTCGGCGATATAGAAGCTGGCATTGGTGAACGCAAACACGAAGAACAGGAACATGAGCCCCGCGCCGACGATCAGCGTGATCGGGGCCAGCGCGGGCGCCAGCAGATGGCGCCATGCGATCGCGCCGGCCGCCACGACACCGAACCACAACAGGTGCCAGTTGCCGAGCAGGAAGTAGCTTTGCGCAAGCTCGGCCCATGCAGGGTCGAAGTCGAGCTTCAACTGGTAATTGAAGATGCTCAACCTGAACTGCGCGACCACGACCATCAGCACGATCGCGGCGGCAAAGCCGGCGAACGCAATGCGCACGCCCTGCTGGGGCAAAAGCACGGCCACCAGGGCCGGCAGCAGCGTCAGCGCCCAGAAGTAGCCCGGATTCTTGATCTGGGTGCACGCGACGAGTAGCAGCACGATCAATGCCGCATGCTGCCAGTCACGCTGCTGGTTCCAGCGCAGGAACGCGAGTGCGGCAGCCGTGTACCACGCCGCCAGCGGAAGGTCGGCGTAACCGGCCAGTGCCACATGCACGTTCGCGAGCGGCAGCGAGGCCACCAGGAACGCCCCTACCAGCGCGGCGAGCGCGGCCACGCCGAGTGAACGCAGCCCGCCGTAGACCGCCAGCGTCATCGCCACCGCGATCTGCCACCATGCGCCATTCATCAAGGCATCGTCCCAGCGGCCCAGCACCAGGCAACTCCATACCTGCAGCAGCGGCATCGTGGGCGGATACTCGGGCGACGCGTCGTACCAGGCAGTGCCGTTGGCAGCGAGCCATTCGTTGATGCGCGCAAACGGCACGATGGTGCCGAGTTCGTACCAGACGCGGGCCTTCGTCGCCCACTGGATCCATGCATCCCACGGATAGAGCGGACGCGTGATCACCTCGACGCCGAGCAGCGCAAAGCGCAGCACCAGCCAAGCGAGCAGGGCCCACCAGATCGCGCGGGCAAGCGGCGTCAGTGCGGGCGTGGAAAGTGCCTGCCGCAGCGACGGCAATCGTTGCGCGGCGGCGGAAACAGCCGCGCGATTGCGGCGCCACACCCACCATCCCAGCACGATCGTGGCGACCAGCAACGGGCCGCCGACGGCCAGCACGCTGAACTTGATCCCTGCCAACGACAGTGCGCGCATCCACAGCGTCAGCAGGAACGCGCCCGTCAGGTAACCCGCGCCGGCGATCCAGGCGACTTCGCCTGGCGCGGACGGCGAACGTGATGGCGCGCGCAGCGTCAGCAGCACAACGATGCCAAGGAGCCAAGGCAGCGCGAGACCGGGAATGAGGAGGAGGCCCATGGTCACAGGATCTTGAAGAGCGCCGCGCCGGGTTCGACCAGCAGGGCTTCGGCGGCAATGGCCGGGCTGCCATCCCAGCGCAGCCGCTTTTCCTCGGCATTGAACTGCAGGCCGCGGCGCTGGTAGACCACGAGGAAGTCGCCGGGCTTGAGGGATGTCGCGGCCGGCAGCGTGTTGTTGGATGGATCGAAGAACACGTTGTAGGGATAGAGGTGATAGGCGCCACGGCCGCGGAAGTACGCGGCATCCGCGACGATGAATACGCGCGCAGGCGGCGCGGGCAGCTTCGCGCGCACGCGTTCGATGAACGCGAACAACGGGCCGTCCTCCGAAGCCAGATGCTGTTCGCGCCAATCCTTGCCGCCGAACTGCGCGCGAGTCTCGACAACCTGTCGCGCGAGATTGAGCGTCCACAGGGCGTCGAGCGCGATCCAGGCCGCCACGAACAGCACCGCCAGCACCACGGGCAGCGACTCCATCCGGCGGCGGCGCCAGGCCAGCGCTGCCCACGCCCCCGCCGCAATGACGACGGCGGCGGCCAGCAGCAGCGACAGTGGAAGTTCCTGTGCTTCCGCGCCTCCGCTCAGCGTGTTGATCGACGAGCCGGACCAGCGCTCGAACAGGAACCACTCGCCGATGCGATCGCCCGCCATTTCCCGGAGCCCGCCGGTCTTGGCGGTCATGCCGCCGATGTGGATCGGCGTGCCGAGGGGGCCGCGCACCGTCAGCGCGACGCCGGAAATCCGCCCGACCCAAGCGGGGTTGTTGGCCAGGTTGAGCGGCAGGAGGCGACCGGCGGAAACACGCAATGGCGCCGAGTTGAGCTTGCCCGGCGCGTAATCCGAGCGCCACAGGAAACGTACATCCGCCAGCTCGGAGAAGCCGCTGGCGTTCCATGCGATCAATGGAAAGTCGCCGGAGCGAAGGTCGGAGTTGGCGGTGACCAGCGCGGTACCCGAATCGTCGACGCCGGTGACGACGAGCGCATCGCCTTGAAGGCCACCCGTGCCGCGCGTCAGCGTGAAATCGCGGAACCCGAGGGTCTTGCTGGTCGCCGACGGGAACCACGCGCCCGGGACATTGAGCGCGAGGTAGACGGCTGTGCACAGCACCAGCGCCAACCCCATCAGCCAGAGCGCCGTGCGCACGCGCGGCGGCGCGGGCATGGCCGGGGCTGGAACCGCGACGGTGGCCGGTGCCGCCTCGGGCATCAGCGGGCGTTGTGGCTCTTCAGGATGTGCCAAAGGGTGAGCACCAGGATGC
>JANNNM010000033.1:0-1072 GCA_031398535.1 Betaproteobacteria bacterium
AGGCTTCGCCGGCTTTGACGCGCCCTACGTGCCGGGCTGGGATTGCCACGGCATGCCGATCGAGGTGCAAATCGAGAAGACGCACGGCAAGCACCTGTCGGCGGCCGATACGCAGCGGCTGGCGCGCGCCTATGCGACCGAGCAGGTCGACAAGCAGCGCGAGCAGTTCAAGCGGCTGGGCGTGCTGGGCGAGTGGGACCATCCGTACCTGACGATGGCCTACAAGAACGAGGCCGACGAGATCCGCACGCTGGGCAAGAACCTCGACAAGGGCTACGTCTAACGTGGTCTCAAGCCCGTGAACTGGTGCATCGATTGCCAGAGCGCGTTGGCGGAAGCGGAAGTGGAGTACGAGGATCGCGTCGACCTCGCGATCGACGTCGGCTTCCCGCTGCCTGACAGCGAACGTGCGCGGCTGGCCGCCGCGTTCGGCGTCGCTGCGCTGCCCGAAGGCCCGGTGCGCGCAGTGATCTGGACCACGACGCCGTGGACCATCCCCGCCAACCAGGCGATCAACGCGCACCCGGATTTCATCTATGCGTTGGTCAGCACGCCGCAAGGCGCGCTGGTACTGGCCGAATCCCTGGTCGAAGCGTGCCTCAAGCGCTACGGCCTCGAAGGCCAAGTGGTGGCCACCACCACCGGCACGAAGCTCGAACTGATCGCGTTCCGGCATCCGTTCTACGATCGCGCGGCGCCCGTGTACCTCGGCGACTATGTGACGCTCGACCAGGGCACCGGCCTCGTGCATTCGTCGCCCGCCTATGGCGTGGAAGACTTCCAGTCGTGCCGGCGCTACGGCATGAAGGACGACGACATGCTGAACCCGGTGCAGGGTGACGGCCGGTATGCGGAGTCGCTGCCGTTCTTCGGCGGCATGAAGATCTGGGATGCCAACCCGAAGGTGGTCGACAAGATCCGTGAGTCGGGCGCGCTGCTGCACGTGACGAAGTTTAACCACAGCTACATGCATTGCTGGCGGCACAAGACGCCGATCATCTATCGCGCGACCACGCAATGGTTTGCCGGCATGGACGACACGCCGGGATTCAACGGGAAGAAGCCCGCGGAA
>JANNNM010000069.1:0-4147 GCA_031398535.1 Betaproteobacteria bacterium
GCGAACTGCCGGTGGGCGTGATCAGGATGGCGTCGCCGACCCGCACGCTGAGGTTGCCGGAGCTGCCGTGCGCATAGCCGCGGTCGTACAGCGAGCGGGCGCGCTCGACCAGTGCATCGCGCGCCGCAGTTTCGTTCACAGCGCCGCCGTGGCGCGCGCGAAGAAATCGATGCCGCCGAAATTGCCCGACTTCAACGCAAGCCAGCGCGGCGCGCCGCCGACGGCGCGTGTCCAGGGCACGCCGGGGTCGATCTCCGGCCCGATGGCAAGGGCGGTCACGCCGAGCGCATCGACGACGGCACCCGATGTTTCGCCGCCGGCGACGACGAAGGCTTCGACGCCCGCGGCGGCGAGCGCGCGCGCGATCACGCGAAACGCGTCCTCGACCACGGTGGCGGCGCGTTCGGTACCCAGAGCGTCCTGCGCGGCGGTAACCGACGCCGGCTCGGCGGTGGCGTAGACGAGGACCGGCCCGGCGGCGATTCCGGCGACCGCCGCCGCGGCGATCCGGCCCGCGAGCGCGGGGTCGGCCGCCAGGGCCAATGGGTCGAGACGAATGCCGGGAACGTGCTTGCAGGCGGCCGCGACCTGCGCGCGCGTGGCCTCCGAACAGCTGCCCGACAGCCACGCGGTGCGCACGCTCGCGGCGGGGCGCGACCAGCCGCCGGCGTGCTTGCCGGCGCTGCCCCGGAGCGCGCGCGCGAGCCCCACGGCCAGTCCCGCGCCGCCGGTGGTCAACGGGAGGTCGACGCTGGCCGCGCCGGCCACCGTCAGGTGCTCGTCGCGCGTGGCGTCGACGATCGCGTGCGCAACGCCATCGGCAGCGAGTGCTGCCAGCCGCGCGCGCACGGCGTCCACCCCCGCATCGAGCGTTGCGGCACCGACCAGTTCCACCCGCGCGGGCGTCTGCTCGCGCAGTACGCGCACGAGATTGGCATCGCGCATCGGCGTCAACGGATGGTTGCGCATGCCGGTCTCGGACAGCAGTTGATCACCGACGAAGAGATGGCCCTGGTAGACCGTGCGCTGGTTGCGCGGGTAGGCAGGCGTGGCCGGTACCGCCTTGGCGTCCAGTGCCGCGCGCAGCGCGTCGGACACCGGCCCGATGTTGCCGCGTGGCGTCGAGTCGAAGGTCGAGCAGTACTTGAAGTAGATGCGCGTGGCGCCGCGCGCGCGCAGCCATGCCAGCGCTGCCAGCGACCACGCGACGGCATCGTCCGCCGGTACGGTGCGCGACTTGAGCGCGACCACGATCACATCCGCTTCGGGCACGACGAGGCTGGCCGCCGGCACGCCATTGACCTGCAGCACCGTCAGCCCCTCGCGTGCAAGATTGACGCCGAGGTCCGTGGCGCCGGTCAGGTCATCGGCAATGCATCCGAGCAGCAAGGCTTCCTCACTTCATCAACTGCCAGACCACCGTGGTCATCGAGGGCACGAACGTGATGATGAATAGTACAACGATGGCCGCGACCAGCAACGGCCACAACTCCTTGGTGATCTCGCCGATGCCGGCACCGGCGAGTTTTGCGGCCACGAACAGCGTGCCACCCACCGGCGGCGTATACAGCGCGATGGCAAGGTTGGCCGTCATGATGACGCCGAGATGCACGAGGTCGATATTGAAGGTCTTGGCCAGCGGCAGCAGCAGCGGCGCGGTGAGTAGCAGGGCAGGCAACGGCTCGATGAAGATGCCGAGCAGCAGCAGGATGATGTTGACCAGGATCAGGAACGTCCATGGCTCCTTGGCCACGAACTGGATCCACGTCGCCATCTGCACCGCCACCTGCTCGGCGGTGATCAGCCAGGCCAGCGCCCCGGTTGCGCCGATGACCAGCATCACCGTGGCGCTGGTCTGGAACGCATTGACCAGCAGGCGCGGCAGGTCGCGCACCGTCATGTCGCGGTAGAACAGCAATGACACGACGATGCCGTAGACCACTGCGACGGCCGCGGACTCGGTGGGTGTGAACACGCCGGACCAGATGCCGCCGACGATGATCAGCGGCATCAGCAGCGCGGGACCAGCAGAGCGCGTAGCCCGCCAGACCTCCCGCGCCGACAGCCTACCCTCGCCGGGGTCGCAGCCGGTCTTCTTCCCGTGCCACATGCAGACCAGCATCAGGCCGATCGCAGCAACGATGGCGGGTACGATCCCGGCCATCGACAGCTGCCGCATCGACACGCCGGAGATGAATGCGTAGACGAGAAACGGAATTGACAGCGGCATCAGCAGCGCCAGCGTACCGGCGACCGAGAGCAGGGCGGCGGCGAAGCCGCGCGAATAGCCGCGCTTGATCATCGAGGGAATCACCAGCGAGCCAATGGCTGCGGTGTCGGCAATCGCCGAGCCGGAAACGCCGCCGAACATGAGGCACGACGCGACCGTGACGACGCCGAGGCCACCCGGCAGGAAGCCCAGCAGCGCCTTCGCGAAGTCGACGATGCGCTTGCCGACCCCGCCGGAGGACAGGATCTCGCCGGCGAAAATGAACAGCGGCACGGCGATCAATATGAAGGGCTCGACCCCGCCGATGAAGGACAGGTAGATCGTCTCCAGCGGATGCGAGAGACCGGCGACGACGATCAGCCCGACCGTTGTGCCGAGCAACGCATACAGCAACGGCACGCCGGCGAGCGCGAGACCGAAGAACACCAGGAACAGGATTGCGGCCAGCATCGCTTCAGGCCCCCCAGCGCTGCGCGCGCGTTTCGCCGCGCATGATGCGCACGAGGTCCCAGACCAGCCATACCGCCATGGCGAAGCAGCCCACCGGCATGCCGAGATACTGGAACGTCATCGGGATTTGAAGCACCGTCAGCTCGTTGGTCCAGCCCGTGATGGCCAGGTTGATGCCATACCAGACCAGTGAGGCCAGCACTGCCAGCGCGAACAGATTGACCACAGCATCCGCCACGTCGCGGCTGCGCCCGCCGAGCTTGTCGATGAACTCCGTGATGGTCATCTGCGCGCCACGCCGGGTGGCGCAGGCGCCGCCCAGAAACGTCACCCACACCATGAGGAGTTCGGCCAGTTCGGTGACCCACGCCAGGTCCTTCTGGACCACATGGAGCAACACATTGAAAAACACGAGCCCGATCATCAACGCGCCGATCGCAACAACGGTCCAGTCGACTGCATTGCCGAACAGCGTGAGCAGGGGTGGCGATGGCGGGGCCGGGGGCAGGATGTCACCCGGCCGGCCTTCCGCCGCGCCCAGCACACGGGCATGTTGACCTGTACCGGCGGAAAGATCGGGCTCGTTCATGGCATCACTTCGCGGGATTGGCTTTGCGGATCGCGTCAGCGTCGGCCAGGATCGCGTCGACGTCGGCACCGTACTTGGCCTTGGCTTGCTCGGTCACCGGCTTCACGGCATCACGCCATGGTCCGAGATTGGGCCGGGTCACCTTGGCGCCCTTCGCGGTCATTTCGGCCAGCAGGCGCTCGTCGTTGCTGCTCACTTCCTTGCGGCTCCAGTCCGACGCTTCCTTGGCTGCCTTCTGCACTGCTTCCCGGTCCGCCGGCGACAGCTTCTGCCAGGTCTTCTCCGAGATGGTCATCGGAATCGGGCTGTAGACGTGCTGGGTCAACGTGACATAAGGCGCCACTTCATAGAACTTGTTGGCGGAGATGGTATCGATCGGATTTTCCTGCCCGCTCACCGCGCCCTGCTGGATGGCCAGGTACACCTCGGGCAGCGGCATGATCTGCACGTTGAAGCCCATGGCGTCCAGCTGCCAGCGCATCATTTCGTTGGGGAAGCTGCGCAGCTTCTTGCCCTTGGCATCCGCCGGCGTGACGAGCGGATCCTTGGTCGTCATCGAGCGGAAGCCCGCCTCGAACGGCGACAGGAAGCGGAAACCCTTCTCCGGCCCCTTGGCGAATTGCGCCTGCATCCACTTCGATTCGTCATAGAGCTTCCAGCCCTGCGGATAGCTCTCGACGAGGAAGGGCAACGCGGTCAGGTTGAGCGTGGGGATGTGCGTCGCATAGGTGCCGGTGCCGGTCACCGTGAAATCGATGCCACCCAACTGCAGCTGCTCGACCGCCTTCGGGTCGTTGGCGAGCTGACCTGCAGGAAAGATCTGTACCTTGTAGCGTCCCTGCGTGTATTGCTCCACTTTTTGTGCGAACAATTCGGCG
>JANNNM010000083.1:0-2472 GCA_031398535.1 Betaproteobacteria bacterium
CGATGCCGAGGCGCCCCAGCCAATGCGCGACGATCCCCAGCGTGGGACTGAACAGAAACAGCCACAGCACGGCGGCGACTGCCGCAGCCACCGCATAGGGCAGGATCAGCAGCGTCTTGTAGGCATTGGCGCCGCGGATCACGCGGTCCGCGAACACGGCGAGGAAGAGCGAGATGGCGAGGCCAGAGAACGCCACGGCCACGGAAAACACGGCCGTGACGCGAAATGACTCGAGATAGTCCTCATCCGCGAACAGCGTCTTGAAATTGTCGAACCAGACGAACTGCGAACTGGTGCCGAAGGCATCCTCGACCAGCAGCGACTGGTAGACCGCCTGCAACGCGGGCCAGAAGAAGAACACGATTGTGATCGCGATCTGCGGCGCGACCAGCGCGTAGGGCAACCAGCGGGACTTGAAGAGGACGCGCTTTTCCATGATCCGTGACGGCCTGTGCGCTAGTGAAGGACTGCAACCACCGCATGGTGGCAGGATCGAAAAAAGGCGTCCAGCCTTGCGGCACGGACGCCTGTTCGGGAACGTTCAGCCGTTCACGTCTTCTTCTGGGCCTTCGCAAAGCGCTCGATCAGCTCGTTGCCGCGCTTGGTCGACGTGTCGATGGCTTCCTGCGCGGTCTTCTTGCCGGCCAGTGCGGCCTCGAGCTCTTCCTGGATCACGTCGCGGACCTGCACGAAGCTGCCAAGGCGCACGCCCTTCGAGTTCTTCGTCGTCTTCACGATCATCTGTTCCACGGAGACGTTGGTGCCGGGGTTCTTTTCATAGAACCCGGACTTCTTCGTCAACTCGTAGGCGGCCATCGTGATGGGCAGGTAGCCGGTTTCCTGGTGCCACGTCG
Organism: Betaproteobacteria bacterium; assembly: GCA_031398535.1. GTDB lineage: Bacteria > Pseudomonadota > Gammaproteobacteria > Burkholderiales > Casimicrobiaceae > VBCG01. The sequence goes on from JANNNM010000083.1 coordinate 855, forward strand.
CCTGGAATGCCGGTGACGAGAGATATGTGAAGAACTGCGCCACGCCCTTGTATTCCTCGGCCTTCTTGCCGTTCATCACCCACAACGAGGCGCCACCGATGATGGTGTTCTGCGGCGCGCCCGCCGCATCGGGGTAATAAGGGATCGTGGAGATGCCCCAATTGAACTTGGCATTGCGCTTGATGTTGGCGTAGGCCGCGGAGCTCGACGTCATCATCGGGCACTCGCCGCTGAAGAACTTCGATTCGCCTTCGTTGGTGCGGCCGGCGTAGGTGAAGTAGCCCTTCTTCGACCAGTCCATCAGGTTCTGCACATGCTTCACCTGCAGCGGATTGTTGATCTCGAGCTTGGGGTCGATGCCGGCGAAACCGTTCTGCTTGGTGGCGAAGGGCAGGTCATGCCAGGCGCTGAAGGTTTCGTAGTGCACCCACGACGGCCAGCCAGTGGTGTAGCCGCACTTTTCACCGGACACCTTGAGCTTGGCCGCCGCCGCCATCACGGCGGGCCACGTCTTCGGCGGCATGTTGGGGTCGAGGCCCGCCTTGATGAACGCGTCCTTGTTGTAATAGAACACCGGCGTGGAGCTGTTGAACGGGAACGACAGCATCTGGCCTGACGGCGTCGAGTAGTAGCCGGCCACGGCGGGAATGAACGACTTGGGATCGAACTTTTCGCCCGCCTGCGCCATCACTTCGTACACCGGCTTGATGGCCTTGCCCGACGCCATCATCGTGCCGGTACCCACCTCGAAGACCTGCACGATGTGCGGCGCATTGCCGGCGCGCGTGGCGGCTACCGTCGCGGCCATCGACTCGGGGTACGTGCCCTTGAAGACCGGCACGATCTTGTAGTTCTTCTGGCTGTCGTTGAAGCCCTTGGCAACGGCACTCACGCGGTCACCCAGCGCACCCGACATCGAATGCCAGAACTGGATCTCGGTCTGGGCGAAGGCTGTGGATGCCGCGCCGAACAACGCGACGGCAACCGACAGGCGAGCAAAACGGGGCATGGCATGCAACATGAATCCTCCTCGATGGATGCGGCAAATCGAACAGTTTGCCTTGGGCGGGTGACGATTCTATGTCAAATAAGACAGCGGTGGGCGGGGCAGCCCCCGCGGGCCGCCGACCGCGAGGTTCAGTCGGCGTGCCCGGGGATCGGCATCGCGCCACCGGCGGCGGGCGCCGGCGCGACATCGATGCCGTGGGCCTCGATGTGCGCCCGGCCGGCCAGCAGCGTGTAGGCGACCGGCACCACGAAGAGGGTCAGCAGCGTGCCGAAGGACATGCCGCCCACGATCACCCAGCCGATCTGCGTGCGTGATTCCGCGCCCGCGCCGGTGGACAGCGCCAGCGGCAGCGAGCCCAGCACCATGGCCCCGGTGGTCATCAGGATGGGCCGCAGCCGCAGCGTGGCCGAGTCGATCACGGCGGATACGATGTCCTCGCCCTGGGCTCGCAGCTGGTTCGCGAACTCGACGATGAGGATGCCGTGCTTGGTGATGAGGCCCACCAGCGTGATGAGGCCGACCTGGCTGTAGATGTTGAGCGTCCCACCCGTCAGCCAGAGCAGGAACAGCGCGCCGGTCATCGACAGCGGAACCGACAGCATGATGACG
>JANNNM010000140.1:0-1907 GCA_031398535.1 Betaproteobacteria bacterium
GCATTTTTGTTTTTTTTTACGTAAGCGAAAATTTCGGCAAATCCCGTTGATGTTTAGTACGCCAAGTTTGAGATAACGGAAGCAAAAGTTTTCGAGTAACAAACAAAAATAAAAAATTTTCGCACATCTTTTAGCGTGTGAACCTTAATTTCGCGAAATCGGTGCCCGCCCACGGCACCACCGCGCCAGCTTAGCCCCGGTAGCTCAGTGGATAGAGCAGTCCCCTCCTAAGGGACAGGTCACACGTTCGATTCGTGTTCGGGGCGCCAACCACGTCTACCCATGTCGACTTCACGCCCCCCTGCTGCCACGTCCCTGCCCGCCTCCCGCTATCGCATCGTGCCGCTTGACCCGCACGCGCACCTGTTCGAGGTCAGCGTCACCGTCGACCAGCCTGCCGCGACCGGCCAGGCCTTCACGCTGCCGACGTGGATTCCGGGCAGCTACCTGGTGCGCGAGTTCGCGCGGCACTTCGTTGCCGTGCGCGCCGAATGCAACGGCAACCCCGTTGCGATTGCGAAGACGCGCAAGGACACCTGGCAGGCCGCGGCATGCGAAGGACCGCTGACGGTCACCGCGGAGGTCTACGCCTTCGACCTGTCGGTGCGCACCGCCTATCTCGACACGAACCGCGGCTACTTCAACGGAACCGCGGTGTTCCTGTGTCCGGCCGGTCGCGAGCATGCACCTTGCATCGTCGACATCGTACCGCCGGCGGGCACGGCCGATTGGCAGGTCGCGACGACATTGCCGCTCGACAGTGCTGCGCAGAACGGCTTCGGCACCTATCGCGCTGCCGACTACGACGCGCTGATCGATCACCCGGTCGAGATGGGCGTGTTGGCCACGGCAACGTTCGCCGCCGGTGGGGTGCCGCATGACATTGCCATCGCCGGCCGGCACGACGGCGACCTGCCGCGCCTCGCGCGCGATTTCGCGCGCATCTGCCAATGGCAGATCGACTTCTTCGGCGGCGCGCCGTTCTCGCGCTACCTGTTCCAGATCCTGGCGCTACCCGATGGCTATGGCGGCCTCGAGCATCGCAACAGCACCAGCCTCATCTGCCGCCGCGACGAATTGCCACGTGTGGGCGAAACCGTGATCAGCGACAACTACCTGAACCTGCTCGGCCTCGCCAGCCACGAGTACTTCCACGTCTGGAACGTGAAGCGCATCAAGCCGGCCGCGTTCGTGCCCTACGACCTGACGCAGGAGAACTACACGCGGCAGCTATGGGCCTTCGAGGGCATCACGTCGTACTACGACGACCTGGCGCTGCTGCGCTGCGGGCTCATCGATGCGCCCCGCTATCTCGAACAACTGGCGCGCACGATCACGCATGTGCAACGCGGCCCGGGGCGCTTGACCCAAAGTGTCGCGGATTCGAGCTTCGATGCCTGGATCAAGTTCTACCGCAGCGACGAGAACACGCCCAACGCCGTGGTCAGTTACTACGCGAAGGGCTCGCTGGTCGCCTGCCTGCTCGATCTTGAGTTGCGGCGCGATGGCACAACCTCGCTCGACGCGCTGATGCGCGCGTTGTGGCAGCGCTTTGGACTGCCCGGCATGGGCGTACCCGAGAACGGCATCCGGAAGCTGGCTTCCGAGCTGGCGGGACGCGATCTTTCCGGGTTCTTCGCCCGCTACGTCGACGGCGTGGACGAATTGCCGCTGCCCGACATGCTCGCGGAGGTTGGCGTCGACATGGCGCTGCGCCCCGCCGCGGGTGCCAAGGATCGCGGCGGCAAGCCGGCCGCCGGCCTGCCGGACCGCTGCACACTGGGTGCCCGCATCGGCAGCGACCAGAAACTCGCCAACGTGTATCGCGACGGCCCCGCGGCACGCGCAGGCTTGTCCGCCGGTGACGTGCTGGTGGCCATCGACGGCATGAAAGCCACCAGCGATGC
>JANNNM010000146.1:0-2087 GCA_031398535.1 Betaproteobacteria bacterium
CCCCGCTGCATGCCCCTGAAGAAATCCGCGAACGGCTCGAAGCCGCGGTGGACCTGGTGATCGACGCGGGACCGTGTTCGGACGTGGCCACCACGGTGGTGGACCTGCACGCGGAGCCGGCGGTGATCACCCGCCACGGCGGGGGTGACCCGGCGCGACTCGGACTGGCTTGAAGCTGGCGGCGGGACGTGTCCCGCATGAGGTAGAATGGCTATATAAATGGATTTTTCCCTTGCGACCATCGTGCTCTGGGCGGTGCCGGTGGTGCTGGCGATCACGTTGCACGAAGCTGCCCACGGCTATGTGGCCCGATTGTTCGGGGATGACACCGCGTTCCTGATGGGCCGGGTCACGCTCAATCCGATCAAGCACATCGATCTGATCGGCACGATCCTGGTGCCCGGCCTGATGCTGCTGACGTCGAGGCTGCTGGTCGGGGTGCCCTTCGTGTTCGGATGGGCGAAACCGGTCCCGGTCAACTTCGGCAATCTGCGGCACCCGAAGCGCGACATGATCTGGGTGGCCGCCGCAGGCCCCGCGGTTAATTTCGTGATGGCCATCGGCTGGGCGTTGCTGGGTCGTCTGGCGTCGCCGTCGGGGATGTGGTCCAGTACCACCCTGTACGACATGGCGCAGATCGGCATCGGCGTGAACCTCGTGCTGATGGTGCTGAACCTGCTGCCGATCCCGCCGCTCGATGGCGGGCGCATCGTGACCGGCCTGTTGCCGATGCGCGCTGCGCGTGTTTATTCGCGCATCGAGCCCTGGGGATTTGCGGTGATCTTGCTGTTGTTGTTTGTGGGCTGGCTCGAGAAGATCATGAGTCCGCTCCTGCGGGTGGCAGCCTTCGTGCTGCATGCGCTGACCGGCGCGTGACCCCGCCGCGGGAAGCGGCGGCATTACTAAAACAAGCGAAACGTCTCACACATGTATTCAGACCGCGTTTTGTCCGGCATGCGGCCGACCGGCCGCATGCACATCGGCCATTTCCACGGCGCACTCAAGAACTGGGTGCGGCTGCAGGAAGAGTACGAGTGCCTGTTCTTCGCGGCCGACTGGCACGCGCTGACCACCCACTACGAGGCGCCGGAGGATATCTCCGCTTCGGTCTGGGAGATGATGATCGACTGGCTGGCGGCGGGGCTCGACCCCACGCGCGCCACCATCTTCATCCAGTCGCAGGTGATGGAGCACGCCGAACTGACGCTGTTGCTCGGCATGATGACGCCGATCGGCTGGCTCGAACGCGTGCCGACGTTCAAGGACCAGCAACAGGAATTGTCTGACCGCGATCTCTCGACCTACGGCTTCCTCGGCTATCCGCTGATGCAGGCGGCCGACATCCTCATCTATCGCGCCAACATGGTGCCAGTGGGCGAGGACCAGGTGTCGCACGTCGAACTGGTCCGCGAAGTGGCGCGCCGCTTCAACCATATCTACGGCCGCGAGCCGGGCTTCGAGGAGAAGTCGCGCGCGGCCATCAAGAAGCTCGGCAGCAAAAAGGCCAAGCGCTACGACGAGCTGCGTACCGCGTTCCAGGAAAAGGGCGACGCGGCCGCACTCGAAGCCGCCAAGGAACTGCTGAACGACACGCAGAACCTGGCGCTGGGCGACCGCGAGCGCCTGTTCGGCTACCTCGAGGGCTCGCGCCGCGTGATCCTGCCGGAACCGGATGCGCTGCTCACCGAGAATCCGAAGGTGCCCGGACTCGACGGCCGCAAGATGTCGAAGTCGTACGGCAACGCCATCCTGATGCGCGACGACCCGACCGAAATCACGAAGAAGATCCGCACGATGCAGACCGATCCGGCGCGCGTGCGCCGCACCGATCCCGGCAATCCGGAGAAATGCCCGGTCTGGCCGCTGCACCGGATCTACTCGAACGCCGCGACGCAGGAGTGGGTGATCAAGGGCTGCACCAGTGCGGGCATCGGCTGCCTCGAATGCAAGCAGCCGGTGATCGACGAGATCATCAAGGAACAGGAACCAATGCACGAGCGCGCGCAGCAGTACCTGGACGATCCTTCGCTGGTGCGCGCCATCGTCGCCGACGGCTGCGACGCGGCCCGCAAGCTGGCCCAGGAAAC
>JANNNM010000163.1:0-11803 GCA_031398535.1 Betaproteobacteria bacterium
CCGGGCAAGATGCTGGCCTACAATTGCTCGCCGTCGTTCAACTGGAAGAAGAACCTCGACGACGCGACCGTCGCGAAATTCCAGCACGAGCTGGGCGCGATGGGCTACAAGTTCCAGTTCATCACGCTGGCCGGCTTCCACAGCCTCAACTACTCGATGTTCAATCTCGCGCACGGCTACGCGCACAACAACATGACGGCCTTCGTCGAGCTGCAGGAAGCCGAATTCGCCGCGATGCCGAAGGGCTTCACCGCCATCAAGCACCAGCGCGAAGTGGGTACCGGTTACTTCGATGCGGTCACGCAGACGGTGCAGGGCAGTGCTTCATCGACCACGGCACTGAAGGGGTCCACCGAGGACGAGCAGTTCTTCGACAAGCCGAAGACCGAGCTGCACGTCGCCAACGGCTGACCCGCCGCCAGCGAGCGTTGCACGACGCCGCGCCACTGGCCTCCGGGCCGGTCGCGCGGCGTTGCCGCTTTCTGTAGGACAAGGGTGACGCCCGTCCCTTGTCCGCGAACGTCGGCGCCGGATTGCGGTCACAGACTGCATGAATGTACTGTCCGTCCTCCCTGACCTGGCCCTCCCGGACCCCGCGCCGCCGTCCTCCGTACGCTTGTTCTTCGCGCTGGTGCCCGATACGGCTGTCCGCCTCGCGTTCGGCGAACTGGCCCGCACGGTGGCACGCCGCTCGCGCGGCCGATCCATTTCGGCTGATCACCTGCACCTGACGCTGGCCTTCCTCGGCGACGTCCCCGCGTCGGCCATGCCCTTGTTGCGGGCCGTCGGCGACGCGCTCCCACCCACCGGCGCGACGCTGGTGTTCGACACGCTGGGCGCGTGGCGCGCCTCCGGCGTGGCGTGGGTGGCGCCTGCCGTCGTTCCACAACCGATCACTGATCTGCACGCCAGGCTGGCGGTTGGCCTCGCGGACGCAGGCTTCGTGCTGGAAGAGCGCGCGTTCAGGCCGCACGTGACGCTGGCCCGCCGCTGCGTGCAGCCGCAACCACGCACGCGCTGCGAGCCGCTACGCTGGCGCGCCGACCGGCTGTGCCTCGTCGGCTCGGAGCTGCAGCCCGAAGGCCCGGTGTACCGCGAGATCGCCACCTGGCCGCTGACAATCGAGGCCTGACCACGCTCGCCCGCGCGGGCCCGCGCACCGGCGCGCTTCGGCGGGCGAGCAATCGCCTTGCACTGCGTTGCCATAGGACTACCATGGACATGACGGGTGCGCCACGCCGATGGAGTGCCATGGCCCGACCCGTGCAGCTTGCGACGGGAGGCACGCATGGCGACGATTCGTCAGTGGCTTGCGCGCGGCATTCTGGTCCTGCTGTCGGGGCTTGCGGGCGTGGCCCATGCCGCGCCCGAGAGCGGCTGGTGGTGGAACCCCAGCGATAGCGAGCCTGGATTCATCATCGAGATTCAGGGCACGCAGGTCTACCTCGGCGGCTACATCGACAGAAACGTGCGGCCGATGCCGGTCGGCGCGGGCACGACACTTGAATGGTCGTGGGATTTCCACGTCAGGAATTGAATTGATACGAGGCGACCGACGGATGGCACGCATGGTGGCGGTCGCATCGAACCGGTGCAGGCGATCCGCATGCCTTGCAACGGCCGCCGCGCTGTCGTTGGCCGCGCTGACGGGTGCAGCCGCGCAGGACACCGGCGGGTTTGCGCAAGCCGCTCCTCCCACCGATATCTCGGCCGCCGATTGCGAGCAGCTCGCGAAAATGCCGAATGCGCCGATATCGGTCGAAACGTGCAAGGCGATGATGGGCATGGCGGGAGGCATGGATGCCGCATTCGGCGACCCGGGTGCGCAGCGGCCCGGCGACAACGCGATGACCTGTCCGCAGATCTTTGCCGAATTGCAGACGATGGCAGGCGTGGGCATCAGCGACCTCAATGTCGCGCAGGCGGAAGCCGTCGCAGCGGAAGGCGTCGCGCTTGCCAACAAGCAGGCCGCCGAGCTGTCGACGTTCATGATCGCAAGCTTTGCGCTGGGCCAGGCGCTGGGCGCGGCGAGCCTGGTGATGCCCGGATTCGTCGCGCAGGCCATTGCGACGGCGTGGGCCGGGCAATTCGTGGCGCTGGGCGTGAAGGCACAGACCGAGCAGGCGCCGGTCAATGCGCGCATGAGTGCAGTCATTCAATCGAGTTTCGGTGAATTGATGCAATCGATGCAGGCCAATCCGCGCTTTGGAAGGCTGATGCAACAGGCGCTGGCAAAGGAATGCGAACCGCCGGCCGAGGCCAGGTGATGGCCCTTCGCAAACGGGAGCTTCGTTGGTGCGGCGGTGCCGCGCCTCAGTGCGGGGAGTTGGCGCGGTCGTCGCCGGTGGCCACGGGCCGCAGCGGGTCGGCGCACCATTCGCTCCACGACCCCGGATAGAGGCGCGTGGGGCCGAGGCCCGCCACTTCCATCGCCAGGATGTTGTGGCAGGCGGTGACGCCCGAGCCGCACGAGTGCACGACGACATCGGGTTTGCTGCCGCCCAGCAGTGCGTCGAACTCGGTGCGTAACGCCTCCGGGGACTTGAACGCGCCGGTCGCGTCGAGATTCTGCGTGTACGGCCGGTTGTGCGCACCCGGGATGTGTCCCGCCACCGGATCGAGCGGTTCCGTTTCACCGCGAAAGCGTTCGGGCGCGCGCGCATCCATCAGGAACAGCGTGCGCCGCGCGAGGCTGGCGCGAACGCCGCTGGCGTTGACGTGCGGCGTCACCTTGCGGATGGCAAACGTGGCGGGCGCATACGACTGTGCCGCGGTGGAGACCGGGCGCTTCTCCGCCAGCCACTTCGCGTAGCCGCCGTCAAGCACGGCCACCGCGTCGTGCCCGAGCCAGCGCAGCATCCACCACATCCGCGCGGCGTACATGCCGGGGCCCTGGTCGTAGATCACGACTTGCCGGTCCGCCGCGATGCCGGTTTGCGCGAACTGCGCGGCCGCGAATTCGGGCGAGGGCAACGGATGCCGGCCGTTGGTGCCGGTCTTCACGCCCGACAACGAACGATCGAGGTGCACGAAGCGCGCGCCGGGAATGTGGCTGGCGCGGAACTGGTCCTCGCCCCACGCCTCGGGTCGCGCGAGATCGTGGCGGACGTCGCAGATGACGAGGTCAGGATCGTCGAGCATCCCGGCCAGCGCGGCGGTGGAAACCAGCATCGTGTGCATCGTGGGGGCGTCTTCAGTCGTTGGTGATTTGCGGGGCCGGCTCGCGGCGAGCGCCGGGCCGGGACTGCACTGCGATGATACCGGCCGCGACGATCAGCGCAATGCCGATCCACGCCGGCCACGGCAGCACGTCGTTCCAGATCAGGATGCCCAGCACGCTCGAGAACACGATGCCGCTGTAGGACAGTGCAGCGGCAACGAGCGTGCTGCCATGGCCGTAGGCGCGCGTCATCGCGAACTGGCCGATGGCGCCGAAGATGCCGACACCGGCCAGGGCGCCGACGTTGCCCGTCGTCACCGGATGCCACGTCTGCGGCGCCATCCACATGAGCGAACCCAGCAGCGCGAAGAGGCCGAAGTAGAACACGACGCGCGCCTCCGGCTCCTGCGCCCGGACCAGTTCGCGGACGTTCCAGTAGGCGACCGACGAGACCGCGCCGGACGCGAGACCCACGGCCGCGGGCCAGACCTGGTCCGCCGTCAGCGTGGGCCGCAGCAGCAGCACGCAGCCGGCGAACCCCAGCGCCACCGTCAGGATGAGGCGTCCGTTCGGCCGCTTGCGTTCGAGCCACGCCAGCAGCAACGCGAGGAACACCGGGGACGTGTAGTTGAGGGTCATCGCCGTGGCCACCGGCAGGCTGGTCAGCGCGTAGAAGAACATGAAGAGCGACGCGAAGCCGGAAACGCCGCGATGCACATGCATGCCGAATTTCGGCGTGCGCACGGTCAGGCCCGCCTGGACCAGCATCACCCACGCCACGGCCACCTGCACGAGCGAGCGATAGAAGACGAGCTCGGCGGCGGAGAACTCGGCGGCGCCGATCTTCACGCACACGCCCATCAGCGCGAACGCAAGACCGGCCGCCACCATCCACAGCGACTGCATGACGGCGCGCGGCTACAGGTGCGCGATGTGGGTTTCCATCTCGCGGCGGTAGTACTCGTGGAAATGCTGCATGCCGTCTTCCATCGGCGACTGGTACGGGCCGATTTCACTCCTGCCTGCGGCGTACAGCAGCTTGCGGCCGGCATCCATCCGCTCGGCGATCTCGTCGTCTTCCTTCGCTGTTTCCATGTAGGCCGCCTGGTGCGCCTCGACGAACTCGCGCTCGAACAGCGCGATGTCTTCCGGGTAGTAGAACTCGACGACGTTCAGCGTGCGGTCCACGGCCTGCGGCACCAGCGTGCTGACGACCAGCACGTGCGGGTACCACTCGACCATCACGTTGGGATAGTAGGTGAGCCAGATCGCGCCGTGCGCCGGCATGGCGCCGCGGTAGTAGTCGAGCACCGCCTTGTGCCAGCGTTCGTAGACGCGCGAGCCGGGCTTGGCGAGGGCGTTGTTGATGCCCACGGTCTGCACCGAGTAGCGGTCGCCGAATTCCCACTTCAGGTCATCGCAGGTGACGAACTGGCCGAGACCCGGATGAAACGGGCCGACGTGGTAGTCCTCGAGGTAGACCTCGATGAAGGACTTCCAGTTGTAGTTGCACGCATGCAGCTCGACGCGGTCGAGCACGAACCCCGAGAAGTCGAAATGGCGCACGCCCAGCGCGGCTAGATCGCGCGCCACGTCGCGCGGCCCGTCGAACAGCAGGCCGTTCCAGTTCTGCATCGGCGTGCGGCCGAGGTTCAGGCAGGGCTTGTCCGCGAAATGCGGCGCGCCCAGCAGCTCGCCCTTGAGGTCATAGGTCCACCGGTGCAGCGGGCACACGATGTTGCTGGCGTTGCCGCGACCGTTGAACATCAGCGCCTGGCGGTGCCGGCAGATGTTGGACAGGAGCTCGATGCCGCCCGGATTGCGGACGAGCATCTGCGCCTCCCCGCGCGCAGCCAGCGCCTGGAAGTCGCCCACGTCGGGCACCATCAGTTCGTGGCCCACGTAACCGGGCCCGCGCGCGATCAGCAGGCGCTGTTCGGCGTCGAGGACGTGTGGATCGCAATACCATGAGACTGGGAACTGCGTCGTGGACTGACGCAGACGACCCGCCGCGGCGAGGTCAGACATCGGCCTACCCTTTCGTAACCTATCGGTTGCTGGCAACCAACCCAACCCAACAACCCGGGACGCTTACGGCTTTGGTCTACAAGAAAAAAGCCGCCCCGGACCGCTTTGCTAAGTCGGCCGCACGAAAGATTCGTGTAGGCCGCGTCGTCAAAAGATGATATCATAATCGGCTTTCTGCCATCAGGTCAAGACCTTAGCGCAGTTTGACGACCCCGGTGCCGCGTCCGTTTCGGCAACGCGCCCCCGGTCCTTCCCGAATCGCGCGCGCCCACCTTCGATCATGGCCAAGACCGCTGAACCGCCCAAGACTTTCGAGGCTGCCTTAGCCGAACTCGAAGCCCTCGTGGCCTCGATGGAGGACGGCCAGATGCCGCTGCAGGCCTCGCTCTCGGCCTACAAGCGCGGCGCCGAACTCATCGCCTATTGCCAATCCGCGCTGACGGATGCCCAGCAACAGGTCGAGGTCCTGGAGCAGGGCGTGCTGAAACCCTTCGTCGCGGACGGCGGTGATGGATCCTGATCTCGCGTTCGAGGTCTGGTCCGGCGAACGTCAGCAACGCATCGAGAATGTGCTGGCGGGCGCGCTGTCGCCACAGGCCGGCATTCCCGTTCCGCTGATCGGCGCGATGCGTCATGCCGTGCTCGATGGCGGCAAACGCATGCGTCCGTTGCTGGCGTACGCGGCCGGCGAATGGGCGGGTGCCGATCCGGCCGTCGTCGATGCACCGGCGGCGGCGCTTGAAATGATGCATGCCTACTCGCTGGTGCACGACGACATGCCCTGCATGGACAACGACGTGCTGCGCCGGGGCAAGCCCACCGTCCACGTACAGTTCGGCGAGGCGATGGCGCTGCTGGCCGGCGACGCGTTGCAGGCACGCGCCTTCGAGGTGCTGGGCGCGGCGCCGTTGCGCGATGCCGGCGCCGCCTGCGCGCTGCTGGCGTCCTCCGCCGGTGGCGCGGGCATGGCGGGCGGGCAGGCCATCGACCTTGAGAACGTCGGCGTGGCGATGCCATTGCCGGCGCTGGAGACGATGCACCGGATGAAGACCGGCGCATTGATCCGCGGCGCCGTGCTGCTGGGCGCTGCCTGCGGACGTCCACTCGCGCCTCTGGAAGATGCCGCGCTTGATCGTTTTGCGCGTGCCGCCGGCCTTGCGTTCCAGATCGTCGACGATGTGCTCGATGCCGAAGGGTCCGCCGCGGTGCTGGGCAAGACTGCGGGCAAGGATGCCGCCAACAACAAGCCGACCTACGTGACGCTGCTGGGCCTCGCCGAGGCCAAGCGTCGCGCCGCCGCCGTGCACGCCGATGCCGTGGCGGCGCTCGCACCTCTCGGCACGGGCGCGCGCCGCCTGCGCGAGATCGCCGACTGGATCACGCGCCGCAGCCACTGAACGGACCCACCGACAACCCATGTTTCCGCTGCTCGAAAAAATCAACAGTCCCGCCGACCTGCGCCTGCTCGACCGCGCGCACCTGCACGACCTTGCGCGTGAGTTGCGGGCGTTCCTGCTGCAATCGGTCGCGACCACCGGCGGCCACCTGTCATCCAACCTCGGCACGGTGGAACTCACCGTCGCGCTGCATTACATCTTCGAGACGCCGGAAGACCGTATCGTGTGGGACGTGGGCCACCAGACGTATGCGCACAAGATCCTGACCGGTCGCCGCGAGGCCATGGCGGGCCTGCGGCAATGGGGCGGTCCGTCGGGCTTTCCGCGGCGCGGCGAGTCCGAGTACGACACCTTCGGCACCGCGCACTCGTCGACGTCGATCTCGGCCGCGCTCGGGATGGCCATGGCGGCGAAGCTCAAGAACGAGCAGCGCCACGTGGTGGCGGTGATCGGCGACGGCGCGATGAGCGCCGGCATGGCCTTCGAGGCGCTCAACAATGCGCAAGGCGCCAATGTGCTGGTGATCCTCAACGACAACGAGATGTCGATTTCCGAGCCGGTGGGCGCGTACAACAATTACCTCGACAAGATACTGTCGGGACGCCTGTACAACACGGTGCGCCGCGGCGGCAAGGAAGTGCTGGCGAAATTGCCGCCGGTCCACGATCTCGCCAAGCGCTGGGAAGAACACATGAAGGGCATGGTGTTGCCCGGCACGCTGTTCGAGGAATTCGGCTTCAACTACATCGGGCCCATCGACGGCCACGACCTCGAGACGCTGGTGCGCACGCTCGCCAACGTCAAGGAGCTGCCCGGCGCGCAGTTCCTGCATGTCATCACCAAAAAGGGCTTCGGCTACGCCAGGGCGGAGGAAGAACCGATCACGTATCACGCCGTCACGAAGTTCGATCCCGACGTGGGCATGGTGCCGAAGGCCGCAGGCAAGCCCACCTACACGCAGATCTTCGGCGACTGGCTGTGCGACATGGCGGCGGTGGACGAACGCATCGTCGCGATCACGCCCGCGATGCGCGAAGGCTCGGGGCTCGTCAAGTACTCGCAGATGTTCCCGCAGCGCTACTTCGACGTCGGCATCGCCGAGCAGCATGCGGTTACCTTTGCAGCTGGCCTCGCCTGCGAAGGCATGCGGCCGGTCGTGGCCATCTACTCGACGTTCCTGCAGCGCGCGTATGACCAGCTGATCCACGATGTCGTGCTGCAGAACCTGCCCGTCGTCTTCGCCATCGACCGGGCGGGCATCGTGGGCGCCGACGGCGCCACGCATATCGGCGCCTTCGATCTCTCGTTCCTGCGTTGCCTGCCCAACACGACGGTGATGACGCCGTCCGATGAGAACGAGTGCCGGCAGATGCTCTACACGGCCGCCACGCTGGGCTCGCCCGCTGCGGTGCGCTATCCGCGCGGCGCGGGGCCGGGCGTGCCCGTCGAAGCGACGATGCGCGCGCTGCCCGTCGGCCGCGCGGAAGTCCGGCGCGAAGCCAGGCGCCGCACGCATCGCGTGGCGCTGCTCGCCTTCGGTTCGATGCTGCAGCCGGCGCTGGCGGCGGCGGAGGAGCTCGACGCCACGGTGGTCAACATGCGCTTCGTCAAGCCGCTCGACGTCGAGCTGGTGCTGCGGATGGCGCGCGAGCACGATGCCATCGTCACCATCGAGGAAAACGTCGTCGCGGGTGGCGCCGGCAGCGCCGTGGCCGAGGCCATGGCGGCGGCCGATGTGGCCACCGCCATCCTGCACCTTGGCCTGCCCGATCATTTCATTGACCACGGCGATCCTGCGTTCCTGCTGGCGCATGTCGGCCTCGATGCCAAGGGCATCACGGCCGCGGTGCGCAAGCGCTTCGGCGCGCTGTCGTCCGAACCGCGGGTCAAGCCGGCAGCCTGATCCAGCGCCAACCGACCATCGATTCGAGACCTCCATGAACCGTCCTGAACAACCGGGCCAGCTGATGCCGATCCCCGACATGCAGTCGCAGCGCGACGAGCGGCACCTGGCCATCGACCAGGTGGGCATCCGCGGCATCAAGGTGCCGCTGCAATTCGCCGACCACGATGGCGTCGCGCAGCCCACCATCGCGATGGCCAGTGTCGTCGTGGCGCTGGCGGAAGACCGCAAGGGCACGCACATGTCGCGGCTCGTCATGCTGCTGGAGGAGCGCATGGCGCCCGGCGCGCCGCCGCTCACCGTGGCGGGCATGCGGGCGCTGCTCGACGACCTGGTGGTGCGCCTCGACGCGCCTGGCGGCCGGCTCGAGCTTGCGTTCCCGTTCTTCGTCCGCAAGATCGCGCCGGTCTCCGGCATTGCCAGCCTGCTCGACTACGAGGTGCGGCTGGCCGGCGAACTGAAGGACGGCCGCTACAGCGTCACCGTCACCGTGGCCGTGCCGGTCACGTCGTTGTGCCCGTGCTCGAAGGAAATTTCCGACTACGGCGCGCACAACCAGCGCTCCACCGTCACGATCGCCGTGCGGCCCAGGGTCTCCGTGCATGTCCACGACCTGCTGCGCATCGCCGAGGAAGAAGCCTCGTGCGAGCTCTACGGCATCCTGAAGCGCGCCGACGAGAAGTACGTGACCGAACGCGCGTACGACAACCCGCGCTTCGTCGAGGACCTCGTTCGCGGCGTGGCCGGCCGCCTGGCCGCGGACGTCCGCTTCGACGGGTTCGCCGTCGAGGCCGAGAACTTCGAGTCGATCCACAACCACTCGGCCTACGCCCGCATCGCGCGGGGGATGTAACTGGTTTCGCCATTCGTCCGCCCGGGTCGCGGTTGATCCTCATCGCCGCCCCGTTCGTCCACGGCGGGTGAGGCGCGCGGGCGCACAACGCCTACAATGCGGCGCAATGCTTGCCGCGATCAAAACCCGCTACGACGCGTTCGCCCAACGCGTGCTGGAATCGCTGTCGGAGATCGAGCGCCGCGACGTGCGCGCGTTCGACCGCTGGTTCTACGCCCAGCGCGGCTGGCAATGGCTGATCGGCATCGTCGTGGTCACCACGCTGGTCGCGTGGCTGGCGTCGCAGTTGCCGTGGAACATGTCCTTCGGCGAAGCGGCCATCCTGTTCAACATCGTCGTGCTGACGCTGATCTGGTCGGGGCTCTCCGCATGGTTCGGCTACCGCCGTTTCCAGGGGCGCATCTTCCGATACGTGGTCGGCGCGCCGCTGCTGGCGCTGCTGGGGGCTTTGGTGGGTGCCAGCATCGCCGGCTTCGTGCAGGGCATCGATCCGTTTGCGTTCCTGTCCGACAGCGCGAAACTCCGGCATGTCGTCACCGCGGCGCTGGTGTTCGGCTTTCTCTTCGCGCTGGTCACCGCGCTGATCGCGTCGCTGCGCAACCGCGAGTACCGGGCGCTGACCGCCCATTTTGAAGCGGAGGCGCGGCAAAGCGAAACGTCGCGCCAGCTGGCCGAATCCAAGCTGAAGCTGCTGCAACTGCAGATCGAGCCGCACTTCCTCTTCAACACGCTGGGCAGCGCGCAGCAGCTGGCGGAAAAGGGTGCGCCGGACGCCGCGCGGCTGATCGCGGACCTGATCCGCTTCCTGCGCGCGGCCACGCCGGCAATGCGCGACGAGGTCACGACGCTGAAGGCCGAGGCCGGCATGATCCGCGCGTATCTCGGAATCATGCAGACGCGCCTGTCGCGGCGGTTGACCTGGAACGTGCAGGTGCCCGACGAGCTGGCCGAGATCGCGATCCCGCCCGGCATGCTGATCACGCTGACCGAGAATGCGATCAAGCACGGCATCGAGCCGCGGCCGCAGGGCGGCACCATTGAGGTCACGGCCGCGCGCCATGGGGAGCAACTGGTGCTGACCGTGGCCGACACCGGCGCCGGATTCTCGAACAAGCCGACCGACAGCGGCATCGGCCTCGCCAATATCCGCGAGCGCCTCGAGCTGCTGTATGGCGACCACGCAAGCCTCGACCTCGAGGAAAACGAACCGCGTGGATTCCGCGCGCGTATCCTGATGCCGGTGCATCCGCCGGCGCGTACCGCGGTGTTTGCCGCATCCGACCCGGGAGTTCATCCGACATGAATCGTCCGACTGCATTGCTGGCCGAAGACGAGCCGCTGATGCGCGAGCGGCTGAAGGAAAAGCTGGCCGAGGCGTGGCCCGAACTCGACATCGTCGCGGAGGCCGAGGACGGCGAGCAGGCCATCGCACTCTTCGAGGAACATCGGCCGCAGCTGGCATTCCTCGACATCCGGATGCCCGGCATGACGGGGCTCGACGTCGCTGCCGCCATCGGCGGTGAATGCCACGTCGTGTTCATCACTGCCTACGATCAGTACGCGCTGCAGGCCTTCGATGCCGGCGCGGTGGACTATCTGTTGAAGCCGGTAGAGACGGACCGGCTGCAGACGATGATCGAGCGCGTGCGCGGCAAGATGGGCGCGCCGCCGCAGGACCTGTCCGCACTGGTGGCGGCATTGCGGGCCGGCATGCCGGGCGGACCGGCGCGGATGAAGTGGATCAAGGCGGCCGTCGGCAAGCAGGTGAAGCTCATTCCCGTGACCGACGTCGTGTATTTCCAGTCCGATACAATGTACACGCGCGTGGTGCTGGCCGCCGGCGAGGCGCTGATCCGCACGCCATTGAAGGAACTGCTGGCCGAGCTCGACCCCGATCGCTTCTGGCAGGTGCATCGCGGCACGATCATCAACCTCGATGCCGTGGCCGGCGTGCTGCGCGAGGATGCGGAGCGCCAGTTCATCCTGTTCAAGAACCGGCAGGAAAAGCTGCCGATCTCGCGCCAGTTCACGCATCTCTTCAAGCAGATGTAGGCCAGGCAGCCGCGGCGTCGGCCCGCGGCGGGCCGGCTGCTAGAATCGGCCATGCTTCCTGTCGCCGTCTTCCGTTTTTCCGCCACCGAATCGCCGGGCCGCTTCGGCGACTGGCTGGCGCGCCACGACGTGCCCTGGGAACTGATCGCGCTCGACGAGGGCGCGCCGGTCCCGGACGACGCGGCGCGATTCTCGTGCATCGGCATTATGGGCGGGCCGATGAGCGTCAACGACCAGCTGCCATGGGTCGACCCGCTGTGCGGCCTGCTGCGCGACGCGATGGGCGACGGGGTGCCGGTGATCGGCCATTGCCTCGGCGGCCAGCTGATGGCGAAGGCGCTGGGCGCCAAGGTGGCACAGATGCGCGCGCCGGAGATCGGCTGGCTGCATGTGGACGTCTGCGATCGTGG
>JANNNM010000312.1:0-3789 GCA_031398535.1 Betaproteobacteria bacterium
CGCGACGCAGTTGCGCGATGGCGGCGTCATCGCCCCGGGCTTTGACGCAGAACTGGACGAACTGCGCGCGATCGACACCGATTGCGGCACATTCCTTGTGGCACTGGAAGCGCGGGAGCGCGAACGCACCGGCATCGCGACCCTCAAGGTCGAGTACAACCGCGTGCATGGTTTCTACATCGAGGTCAGCAACGCCAACGTCCAGAAGATTCCGGACGACTACCGCCGCCGGCAGACACTGAAGAATGCCGAACGCTACATCACGCCGGAGCTGAAGACCTTCGAAGACCGTGCACTGTCCGCGCAGGATCGCGCGCTGGCACGCGAGAAGTTCCTGTACGAAGGCATCCTGGATTCGTTGAGCGCCGCCATCACTGAGCTGCAGCGCGCGGCTGCCGCACTGGCGCGCCTCGATGTGCTGGCCACGCATGCGCTGCGCGCGCGTGAACTCGATTTCTGCCGGCCCGTGTTCACCGCCACGCCCGGCATCGAGATCCGCGGTGGCCGCCATCCGGTCGTGGAGCGGATGGTGGAGGCATACATCCCCAACGACGTCGCGCTGCGCGCCGACCGGCGCCTGCTGCTGGTCACCGGCCCCAACATGGGCGGCAAGTCCACCTACATGCGGCAGACCGCGGTCATTGCGCTGCTGGCGTGCTGCGGCATGCACGTGCCGGCGACCAGCGCGTCCATCGGGCCGCTCGACGCGATCTTCACGCGCATCGGCGCGGCGGACGACCTGGCCGGCGGGCGATCGACATTCATGGTCGAGATGACGGAAGCCGCGTACATCATGAATCGCGCGACGCCGCAGAGCCTGGTGCTGGTCGACGAGATCGGCCGCGGCACGTCCACCTACGATGGATTGGCGCTGGCGTGGGCGATCGCGCACCGGCTGGCCGAACGCAACCGGTGCCTGGCGCTGTTCGCCACGCACTATTTCGAGTTGACCGGCCTGGCGGCGGAAATGGAAGGTTGCGCCAACGTGCACTTCGATGCGGCGGAGCACCGGAACGGCATCGTGTTCCTGCATGCGGTGGCGGACGGTCCCGCCAGCCGCAGCTTCGGCTTGCAGGTGGCGCAACTGGCGGGCGTGCCGCCCGACACCGTGCGGCAAGCGCGCAACTACCTGGCCCGGCTCGAGCAGCACGCGGCGCGTGACGACGGCCAGGGCGATCTCTTCGCGGGCAGTGCGGTGCTCGAGGCCCCCGCCGCGACGGATTTCCGCGCAGCCGAGGTACTGGACCGGCTACTGGCACTGGACCCGGACGCGATGTCGCCGCGCGAGGCACTCGACGCGCTCTATGCGTTGAAGCGCCTCACGGGACCACCGGAATCCGGCTCGTAACGACGCCGGGCACGAGCGTTACGGCGACCGGACCCCGCCTTTGCCGTCAGTGATGGTGATGGCCGCCCGCACCGTGCGCATGGCCATGTGCCACTTCGTCGGCCGTGGCGGCGCGCACTTCAAGCACCGTGCCGTCGAAGCGCAGCCGTTGCCCGGCGAGCTCATGGTTGCCGTCGAGGACCGCCTTGCCATCGGCCACGCCGGTGACGCGCCACACCACTTCCTGCCCGTCCTGCTCGGCGACGAGATAGCCGCCGACGGTGACGTCCGGCGGGAGGTCGGCCAGCGGCTCGATCCGGATCATCTTCGGATCGTATTCGCCGAATGCGTCTTCCGGTTCGAGCGTCACGGAAATCGAGTCCCCGGTGGTCTTGGTGTTGAGCGCTTCCTCGATCTTCGGAAAGATGCCGGAATGCCCGCCGTGCAGGTACGTGAGCGGCTCGGGGGATTCCTCGATCAGCTTGTTGCTGGCATCGAAGAGCTTGAACGTGAGGGTGACAACGGTATTGGCAAGGATATTCATCGAGGGCTCGGGATGGAGGGGAAACGGCGGTGAAGATTTGGGCAAACGCGGGGATTGTACGCGTCTGCCGCAAGGCCGCGGCGGACGGCAATGGTACGCTTGCACGGATGCCCCGCACGCCACCTGCACGCTCGCCCCTGCTCGGCGGGCAGACCCCGGCCTCGTTCCTGCGCCGCCACTGGCAGAAGGAAGCGTTGCTGGTCCGCGGCGCGGTCCCCGGCTTTGCGGGCCTGCATACCCGCACGCAGCTCTTCGCGCTGGCGCAGCGCGACGATGTCGAGTCGCGGCTGCTGGTCCGCGCCGGCCGCGACTGGCGCATGGAACACGGCCCCTTTCCGGCGCGCACGCTGCGCGGTTTGCCGGCGACGAACTGGACGCTGCTGGTGCAGGGCGCCAACCTCGAGAGCGACGCGGCCGACGCGCTGTTGCGACGCTTCGCCTTCCTGCCGTATGCGCGGCTTGACGACCTGATGGTCAGCTACGCCGCGCCGGGCGGTGGCGTGGGGCCGCACTTCGATTCCTACGATGTGTTCCTGCTGCAGGGCTTCGGGCGCAGGCGATGGCGCTACGGGCGGCAGGACGACCTGTCGCTGCGACGCGGCTTGCCCGTGAAGATCCTGAAGCACTTCGCGCCTGCGCACGACGCGGTGTTGATGCCGGGCGACATGCTCTACCTGCCGCCCGCCTATGCACACGATGGCATCGCGGTGGACGCGTGCACCACCTATTCGATCGGCTTTCGCGCCGCGTCGCATCAGGAGCTGGCCGAAGCCTTCTTCGACTGGATGCGCGACGAGGTCAAGCTGCCCGGCCGCTACGCGGACCCGGACGCCCGCCCCACGCCGGAACCCGCGCGCGTCGGCGCGACGATGGTGCGGCACGCGGCCGCCGCGCTCGCCCGCGCGCGCTGGGATCGCGCCGCGGTGGCGCGCTTCCTCGGCGCCATGCTGTCGGAGCCGAAGTCGCAGGTGGTGTTCGACGCGCCGGCAAAGGCGATGCCGCGGGCGCGCTTCGATGCGGCGCTGCGGCGCCATGGCGTGTCGCTCGATCGCCGCACGCAGTGGCTGTACGACGATGTCTCGATCTTTCTCAACGGCAATGTGCATCCATGGCCCGCCGGCGACCGGCAACCGTTGATGCACCTGGCCAACCTGCGCGCGTTGCCTGCCTCGGCCGTCCCGGCGCTGAGTGCTGCCGCACGCGCGTTCCTTCACCAGGCGCATGACGATGGCTACCTCCACACCGGATGAAACTGCTGCACCTCCCGAACCGCGTGAACGCGTCGTCGACACGATCGCAGCGCAGTCCGCGGCCATCGACGAGCTGATCGCGCTGGCGAACGCGCGGCTGCAGATCTTCGACATCGACCTCGCGCAATGCGGCTGGAACCGCGCGGCACGCGCGGAGAACCTGATTGCCTTCCTGCGCCGCGCGCCCGGGGCGCGCATCGACCTGATCGTGCACGATCCGCGCTACCTCGAGTCCGCCTGCCCGCGATTGCGGATGCTGCAGCAGAACTACGCGCATGCGGTGACGATCTACAAGACCGGACCCGAGGCGCGCTCGGCGATGGACCCGCTGCTGCTGGCCGACGGCAAGCACTTCCTGCACCGGTTCCACATCGACCAGCCGCGCGCGTCGTTTGCCATCGAGCAGCCGCAGATGGCGCGGCCGCTGGTCACGCGCTTCGAGCAGATCTGGGCCACCGGCCAGCCGGGGTTGAGCGCGACCGTGCTGGGCTTGTAGGCGACGTTTGCAGGCGAGACAGTAGCCTCGCCTACAACCCCATGACGGTGGCGCTCAACCCTGGTTGACCGGTGGCCCAGATCTGCTCGAAGCGGGTGACGAGCGGCCGCGCCATCTGCGGCTGCCCGATCGCGAACGATGGCGCGGCTGGTCGATGTGGAACCGGTGCAGG
>JANNNM010000323.1:0-1521 GCA_031398535.1 Betaproteobacteria bacterium
CCCATCAGCCAGAGCGCCGTGCGCACGCGCGGCGGCGCGGGCATGGCCGGGGCTGGAACCGCGACGGTGGCCGGTGCCGCCTCGGGCATCAGCGGGCGTTGTGGCTCTTCAGGATGTGCCAAAGGGTGAGCACCAGGATGCGCAGGTCGAACCACACCGACCAATGGTCGATGTAGTAGAGGTCATATTCTATCCTCTGCTCGAGATCGCTGTCCCCACGCAGGTCGTTGACCTGCGCCCACCCGGAGATGCCGGCCTTGACCAGATGCTTCTGCATGTAGCCGGGAATGCGCTGGCGGAACTGCTCGACGAATTCCGGTCGCTCCGGCCGCGGTCCCACCAATGACATCTCGCCCGCCAGCACATTGATGAACTGCGGCAGTTCGTCGAGGCTGGTCCGGCGCAGGAAGGCGCCGAACGGGGTGGCGCGGCGCTCGCCCTGCTTGCTCCACACGGGACCGCTGCGGGCTTCCGCGTCGATCGGCATCGTGCGGAACTTGAGCATCTCGAAGTTCTCGCCGTTCCAGGTGACGCGTTGCTGGCGATAGAAGACCGGACCGGGCGACGACAGCTTGACGCCGATGGCGATCAGCAGCATCACCGGTGAAGCGAGGATGAGGAACAACGTGGCCAGCGTGTAGTCCTCGACGGCCTTGACGATGCGATTGACGCCCGCCATCGGCGTCTCGGTGAGCGAGATGACGGGCAGGCCGGCCACTTCCGTGACCGAATGGTTGAGGAGATGAAACCCGTAGATGTCCGGCACGAAACGCACTTCGACCGGATGGTCACGCGTCATCGCCAAGACTTCGCGGATCCGCGCATCGGCCCGCAGGGGCAGCGCGATCCATACCTGGTCGATGCTGCCGGCAGCCACGTCCTGCGCCAGGCGGCCCTCGATCGGGTATACGGGAACGCGCAATTCCGGGTCCGCCGCAGGGATGTCGTCGTAGAACGCATGAACCCGCAGGCCGGCCCAGGGCGCATGGGCCAGGCGCTCGGCCACGCGGTGTCCCAGGCTGCCGGCGCCGACGATGGCAACGTGGCGCTGGTTGAGTCCGCGCCGGCGCAGCATCCGCAAGCCGACGCGCACCGATATCCGCAGCAACGTCGTCGCCAGGAACCCGCCGAGGAGCCATGCGCCGACCCAGACGCGCGAGAATCCGATGCCGGTCTTCGTGGCGAACATCGCGCCGCCGACAAGGGCGGCGATCAGCAGCCAGGCGATCACCAGTTGGCGGATTTCCTCGGCAAGGCCCGCGCCGCGCTGCGGTTCGTAGAGCCGGAACATCGGGAACACCGCCGCGATGCCGAGCGCGCCCACGGCGAGGAACAGCAGGTATTGCTCAGGCGGGTCGAACGAGCCCAGGTAGCCGCGGTACGCAATGACGCCGACCGCCACCGACAGCAACGGGTCGCAGATGCGGAGTCCGGCGGCGAAGAGCGACGCGTGGGGCTTTAAGACGCTGCGGGGCATGGTCCCGCATTATCCTCCGCCGCCGCTGAATTCACGCCACGCGG
>JANNNM010000364.1:0-9799 GCA_031398535.1 Betaproteobacteria bacterium
CCGGTGTCTCGGGCACGCTGGCCGTGGCCAAGGACAAGTTCCTGCTCGACGTCAACCTCGGGTGGCTGCTGACGCCGCTCAAACCCGCGTTCGAGAAGGAAATCAACGCGCAGTTCGACAAGCTCGTCGGCAAGGCCTGACGCTCAGCCCGGGCTGCGGGCGCCCGCGGGCTCCGACAGGCGAAACGCCATCGGATCGGCAAAGGCATCGACCGCGCCGCCGACGATCGCCTCCAGGATGTCCGTCTCGCGGGTGTTGACGGTGTCGAGGAAGGTCTGCGCGCCCTTCATCCTGTGAAAGGCCGCGAAGCCGCGCTCCAGGAAATCCTGCAGTGCGGAGAGGCCCGCCATGCGCGCAGGCTGCCGCATCATCTTCAAGGCCCCGCGGATCAGCGGCTTGCTGACGTACCGGTCAAGCGCCGTGCCCACTTCGACGATCAGCGCAATCTGGCGGCGGCGCAGCGAGATGTTGCCGGCACGCCGGTAGGCGCGGCAATAGTCCGCCACCGGCAGGTGGCCATCGGCGCGCGGCAGCCGCGACAGCAACGCGCGGTCCAACTCCTGCGACAGCGCGTTCAGTTCCATCGCCAGCGCGGCGGTATGCACGACGGCGGGGGGCAGCACGCGCACCATCACCGGCACAACGCGCGCGAGATCGGCATCGCGCTGGCTGAAGTCGGCGGCGCCGTAGAGATCGTGCTGGAAGAATTCGATCGCCAGCCGGTAACGCGGATCGGCGGCAAGATCGGCATACGTCATCCGGAGACGGCGCGCCTGCCAGAACGCAAGTCGTTCGAGCGTGCCGGCGAGGATGGGATTCTCGCGGCGCTCGCGGTGCAGGCGGGCGACGCGTTCCAGTTCGCGTACTAACGCGGCCTGGGCGGCACTGGCGGAGATGTCGTCGGCCATGGAACGGGGGTCCGCAACGTGCGGCAGCACAAAGTCTAACAGGCGCCGTGCCCGGATCGCCTCGTTCGCACGCGCGAAACGGCGGCCGGCGGGCACCGTGCATTAGATTGTTTGCTCTACGGGGGCTCCCTATCCTCGCCCTCGTGCCGCCCGCCCTGCTGAAACCGAACCGTCGCACCTTCATCGCCGCCGGCGCGGTCGGCGTGGGCGCACTCGCCATCGCCGGATGGTGGAAGGACGTGCTGCCCGCGAAGGTTCCTGGCGTCGTGCCTCCCCTGAGCGCCGATGGCCGCGACATCCTGCGCGCCGTCGTGCCGGTGCTGCTGGCCGGCGCGCTGCCGGCGGAACCCGCTGCGCACGCCGCCGCGATCGACGAAACGATGGCAACGCTGGACCATGCCATCAGCGGGCTGCCGGCCGCGGCGCAAGCCGAACTTGCCCAGCTCTTTGCGCTGCTGTCGCTGCCGCCGGTGCGGCTGGCCGTAGCCCGCATCGACGCGCCATGGCCGGAGGCCGCCCCGGCGCAGGTGCGCGCATGCCTCGACCGTTTTCGCGACAGTCCGCTGACCCTGCTGCGGGCCGCCTACGACGCGCTGCACCAGCTCACCTTCGCCGCGTGGTACGGCAATCCGCGCGCATGGCCGGCCATCGGCTACCCCGGTCCCCCGGTGCTTGGATGACGACAACGGCACCGATCGGCTTCGCGGACCCGTGGACGTCCAGCGCCCGCGCGGGCTGGAGCGTCGTCGATGCGTCCGCGCTGACCGGGGACCTCGCGCTCGAAGCCGACGTCGTGATCGTCGGCAGCGGCGCAGGGGGCGGTACCGCGGCGGAAATCCTCGCGGACGCCGGGCTGCGCGTGCTGCTGGTCGAAGAAGGGCCGCTCAAATCCTCGCGCGACTTCAGGATGCTCGAAGCCGATGCCTATCCGCAGCTCTACCAGGACTCGGCCGCGCGCAAGACGCGCGACAAGGCCATCAACATCCTGCAGGGCCGCTGTGTCGGCGGCGGCACCACGGTCAACTGGACCAGTTCGTTCCGGACGCCGCCCACCACGCTCGCCTACTGGCAGCGTCACTTCGGCTTGACCGCACTCACCGAGTCCACGCTGGCCCCGTGGTTCGCGCAGATGGAAGCACGACTGTCCATCGCGCCGTGGGAAGTGGCGCCCAACGCCAACAACGAGGCGCTGGCGCGCGGCGCGCGCCAGCTGGGCATCGCCGCGCCGGCGATCCGGCGCAACGTCAAGGGCTGCTGGAACCTCGGCTATTGCGGCATGGGATGCCCGACCAACGCGAAGCAATCGATGCTGGTCACGACCATTCCCGCGGCTTTGGCGAAGGGCGCGACCCTGGTCACCCGCGTGCGCGCCGAGCGCTTCGTCACCCGCGGCGATCGCGTCGTCGCGCTCGATGCGCGCGCGATGAACGCCGCCGGCACCGCGACCACCGCGCGCCGCGTGACGCTGCGCGCAACGTCCTTCATCAGCGCGGCCGGGGCCATCGGCACACCGGGCCTGCTGCTGCGCAGCCGCCTGCCCGATCCGCTGGCGCTGACGGGCCGGCGCACGTTCCTGCATCCATCGGTCGTGTCCGCTGCCGTGATGCCGGAGGTCGTGGATGGTTTCGCCGGCGCGCCGCAGACCATCTACTCGGATCACTTTCTCGATACGCAAGCCCTTGACGGTCCGATCGGCTACAAGCTCGAGGCGCCGCCGCTGCACCCGATCCTCACGGCGATCACATTGGCCGAGGACGGCGAGGCCCATGCCGCATCGATGCGGCAGTTCCGCCATCTGCAGGTCGTGATCGCGCTGCTGCGCGATGGCTTCCACGAAGACAGCGTCGGCGGCACGGTCGTGCTGCGCGTCGACGGCACGCCGGTCCTCGACTATCCGCTGACGCCCTATGTGTGGGACGGCGTGCGCCGCGCGTTCGTGGCGATGGCGGAGATCCAGTTTGCCGCCGGTGCGCGCTCGGTGCGGCCGGTCCACGGCACCGGCCACGAGTTCACGAACTTCGCGCAGGCGCGCAAGGCCATCGCGGATTTCGACCTGGCGCCATTGTCGACGCGCGTGGTGTCCGCGCATGTGATGGGCGGCGCCCCGATGGGTGCGGATCCGCGCCGCGCCGTCGTCGATCTCGACGGCCGGCATCATCACCTGCGCAACCTGCATGTGATGGACGGGTCGCTCTTCCCCACGTCGATCGGTGCCAATCCGCAGTTGTCGATCTATGCGATCGCCGCCCGCCTTGCCACGGGCCTTGCTGCGCAACTGAAGCCGCCGGCGGCATCCTGATTAGTGTGACTGCTCTAGACAAACTGCGTAACTTCAGGAACAAGCGTGCCACGCACGCGTGCCTAACCTCACTGGAGAACACCTCATGCGCACCTCGATCGAATCCCGTACCAACCCCGTCGGCGATGCCGTGCTGAATGCATCCCGCCAGATGTGGCTTGCCGGCCTTGGCGCTGCCGCCGTCACGCGCGATTGGGCGCAATCCGAAGCTGGCCAGGTGTTCCGCACGCTGGTGAAGGAAGGCACGGCGGTCGAGTCGCGCACGATCCGTCTCGTCGGCGATCGCCTCGAAGGTTCCTTCGCGGTGGCCAACACGATCTGGAAGCAGGCCCGCACCACGGTGCAGGCCACGGTGAAGCAGGCCGCCGACACCGCCGTCACGCTGGTGCAGAGCAACCTGCCGAAGTCGCTGCCGAAGGTGACGCTGCCCGCGATGCTGAAGCCCGCCGTGCCCGCCAAGGCCGTGAAGCGCGTCAAGCGCACCACCAAGGCCAAGCGTGCCGTCACCAAGCGCGCACCCAAGGTCGTCACGCGCGCGAAGCGCACGACGAAGGCCACGCGCAAGTAATTCTCCGCTACCATTGAAAGCGAAAGGGAGCCGTCAGACGCTCCCTTCGCCTTGAATGAGGAGAGCCATGCCGGACCCCAAGCCTTCCGGGCGCGCACCGCGCACCCGGAAGCCGCCCGCAGCACGCAACGCACCTCCCTCCCGTCGCAGCAAGTCCGGCATCGGCCTGGCGCTTGCCGGCGGCGGTCCGTTGGGGGGCATCTACGAAGTCGGCGCGCTGTTGGCGCTGGCCGACTCGCTCGACGGACTCGACTTCAACGACCTCGATGTCTATGTCGGCGTGTCCTCCGGCGGGTTCGTGGCCGCCGCGCTGGCCAACGGGCTTTCTCCCGCGCAGATGTACCGGCTCTTCATCGACGACGGCGCCGATGCCGCATTGAAGCCCGAAATCTTCCTGCGGCCGGCGTTCGCCGAGTTCGGCCGTTGCCTGACCGCGTTGCCCGGCCTGGCCGCACGCGCGACGCTGCAATACCTGCGTGACCCGTTTCACCACGGCGTGGCCGAGTCCTTCGCCACGCTGGCGCGCGCCATTCCCACCGGCTTCTTCGAGAACCGCGCGATCGACGCGTTCCTGGCGCGCCTCTTCGCGGCGCCGGGCCGCACCAACGACTTCCGCAAGCTGAAGCGCAAGCTCTTCCTGGTGGCCACCAACCTCGATACCGGCGCGTCGGTCACGTTCGGCCCCGACCAGCATGCGCACGTGCCCATCTCGCGCGCGATCGAGGCGTCAAGCGCACTGCCGGGCCTCTTTCCGCCCGTGGTGATCGACGGCGCGTATTACGTCGATGGCGCGCTCAACAAGACGCTGCATGCCTCGGTGGCGCTGGACGAAGGCGTGCAGTTGCTGCTGTGCATCAACCCGCTGGTGCCCTTCGACGCAAGCTCGGCCACGCACGCCAAGACGCTGACGGTCGACAAACTGAACCAGGGGGGACTGCCGCTGGTGCTGGCGCAGACCTTTCGCGCGATCATCCATTCCCGGATGAAGACGGGCATGGAAAAGTACCACCAGCAATATCCCGGGGCCGACATCCTGCTGTTCGAACCGCACCGCGAGGATGCCGACATGTTCTTCGCCAACATCTTCAGCTACTGGCAGCGCAAGCGCCTGTGCGCGATGGCCTTCGCCAAGACGCGGCAGAACCTGCTGGCCCGGGCCGCGGAATTGAAGCCGCTGCTGCGCAAGCACGGCATCACATTGCGCCTCGACCGGCTGAAGGAAGACGCGCGCACGGTGCATGACAGCGTCAACGACGCACGGCCCTTGCGCCCGGATGTGCAGACCAGCAGCGTCCGGCAGACGAAGCGTGAGCTGCGGCATGCGCTCGACACGCTCGAACGCGCGATCGCCGTGGCGCGCGGAGGACCCGCCAGGGTCAGGGAAATAAAGGGGTCAGGGTCAACCTGGTCAGACACCGACAATCCAGTTGATCAACGAAGTTGACCCTGACCCCTTTATTTATCTGACCCTGACCCCTTTGGAATCTCGCTGTTGCGTATCGGACCCCCGGACATTCGCATTACACTGGCCGCCCCATGGCCGAGAAAAAGCCCCCGCGGCGCACGCGCGAACGCATCCTCGAGACCAGCCTCGCGCTGTTCAATCGTTTCGGCGAGCCGCACATCACGACGGCCGACATCGCCGACGAGATGAACATCAGCCCGGGCAACCTGTACTACCACTTCCGCAACAAGGACGACATCATCGGCGAGCTGTACGCCGGCTACGAGGCGGCCGTCGTCCCGCTGCTGACGGTGCCCCAGGAACCTGCGCCCGGCGTCGAGGACCTGTGGTTCCTGCTGCACGCATTGTTCGAGCGCATGCGCCTGTTTCGCTTCCTGTTCCGCGATCTCGACGAGATCACGTCGCGCAACCGCAAGCTGGCTTCACGCTTCGCCGAGCTCACGCGGCGCGGCGAACGCACCGTGATAGAGTTGTGTCGAGCCTTGGTGCGCAGCGGGCAGATGGCGGCGACCGAGCGCGAGATCGGCGCCGTGGCCACCAATGTCGTGCTGGTATCGACGTACTGGATGTCCTGGCAGCGGGTCTCGAGCGTGACGACAGGCACCCCCGGCGACAATCGCGATGTCAGCCTCGATCACGCGGCCTACCAGGTGCTGGCCCTGATCGCACCATTCCTGTTGGGCGATGGCCGCGCGCTGATCGAGCGCCTCGGCGACGACTATCTTTGACGCGCGCGCAGCGCAAAGGAGCGACGATGGCGAAGAAATGGGCGAAATTTCCGCATGCCGACAAGGCGTACACCTACGACGCTGCGGCCCTGAAGAAGAACTGGGCGCGGCTGCATCGCGGCGACGGCGAGCCCTTGCCCAAGGACGCGGAGGTCCTCGAGGCCTGGCGCCATTTCCACGCCGGTGAATTCCAGCAGGCCGTCGAGGCCGGCAATGCGGCCGGCGGCGCGGGTGTCAATGCCGCCGTCAAGGCCCAGGTGGTCTACGCCCACTACCTCGAGAAGGCCGGTGCCGGCAAGATTGCGTTGCTCGAGGAAGCGGCCGGATGGGCGGAGGCGCGGCGCGACGAGGCCCCCAAGGACGCCAACGCGCACTATCTCTACGCCTTCGCACTGGGCCGCTACAGCCAGGGCATCAGCGTGGCCAAGGCGCTGGCGCAGGGCTTCGGCGGCAAGATCAAGGACGCGCTGCTCACCGCGCTCAAACTCGATGCGAAGCACGCCGACGCGCATACCGCCTATGGTTCGTACCAGGCCGAGGTGATCGACAAGGTGGGCGGCATCGTGGCCGGTCTGACCTACGGCGCCAAGAAGGATTCCGCCGTCGAGCACTACCAGAAGGCCGTCAAGCTCTTCCCGGAATCCGCCATCACCCGCATCGAGTACGGCAACGGGCTCATCATGCTGTTCGGCAAGAGCAAGATAGCCGATGCCACGGCCCTGTACGAGGAGGCGGTGGCGCAAAAGCCGATGGATGCGATGGAACGGATGGACGTCGAGCTTGCGCGGTCGGAACTGGAATAGACTGGTCGTCTGCCTGTCCCGAAGGGATCCGATGTCGCCAAGTTTTTGCATGAACCTGCCGTTCACGCTGCGCCTGCCGGCCATTGCATTGCTCGCCGCCGGCCTGGTGCTGGCGCCCTCGCTGCGCGCGCAGGACAAGGCCGCGCCCGCGGCCGCCGCCCCACCCGCCGCGGCCAAGGCCGCCGACAAGCCGGCGGAGCGCATCGACACGCTGCGGCGCATCCGCGAGACAGGTGTCATCACGCTGGGCGTGCGCGAGTCGAGCGTCCCGTTCTCGTTCCTCGACGCGCAGAAGCAGCCCCAGGGCTATTCGGTGGACCTGTGCATGCGGATCGCCGACACGATCAAGGCCGAACTGAAGTTGCCCAAGCTCGAGGTGCGGTTCGTGCCGGTCTCGTCATCGAACCGGATCCCGATGCTGGTCGACGGCAAGATCGATCTCGAATGCGGATCCACCACCAACACCCGCGACCGGCAGAAGCAGGTGGCGTTCGCGTACACGTCCTTCGTCGCGGGCATCAAGATGCTGGCCAAGCGCACGGCCAACATCAACACCATCGAGGACCTGCGGGGCAAGGCGATCGTGGTCACGAAGGGCACCACCAGCGAGAAGATCGTGCAGGGATTGAACGCCGAGCGATTCCTAAACATGAAGATCATCACCTCGGCCGATCATGCCGAGTCATTCAAGGCGGTGGAAGACGGCAAGGCCGTCGCGTTCCCGATGGACGACGTGCTGCTTTACGGCCTCATCTCCAAGTCGAAGAAGCCGGACGACTTCGCGGTGGTGGGCAAGTACCTGTCGGTCGAGCCCTACGCGATCATGCTGCGCCGTGACGAGCAGGCCTTCGAGAAGCTCGTCAATCGCGCGCTGATCGATCTCTTCCAGTCGGGCGAGATCAAGCGTCTCTACGCCAAGTGGTTCAACACGAAGGACCTGGTGGTGCCGCTCAACCAGTATCTGCGCGAAGCCTTTTCGACGCCGAACACCTATCCGGCATGGCCCTGACGCACGGCGGCGGCGCCCGCTAGGCGACGCCCGCGACGACTGCGGCTTCCGCCGGATCGAGTTCGCGGTCGCGCGGCCACGGCGCCATCAGCGTCACCAGCACCAGTTTCTCGAACTCCGCCGCGAAGCCGTCGATGACGCGCTCGGGATCGGGGCACAGGCCGCGATCGCAGATCAAGCCGAACTGCACCGCGCCGTTGTACGACAGGATCGACACGCCCATGCCGATGTCGCCTGATTGCGGCACCCAGACCATCATGCTGTCGATGCGCTTGCCGGCGAGGTACAGAGGCGCCTGCGGGCCGGGCACGTTGGTCATCACCGACGTGGCGTTGCGGGCCAGGGCCTGCAGCAGCACTTCCTGCAGCGCCTTCGGCGCCGACCCCATCGCGGCCAGCAGCCCCAGCGCCAGGATCGGCTGGAACGAACCCTTCAGCGCATTCATGTTGGCGCGCACGGCGTAGAGCCGCTCGACGGGGTTCTCGATGCCGATCGGCAGCTCGAGGAACACCAGGCCGAACTGGTTGCCGAGCTTGTAGGCCTTTTCCATCGGTCGCAGGTTGATCGGCACCAGCGCGCGGATCATCACGCCGTCGACGTCGTCGCCCTTGCCCACCAGGTAGGCGCGAATGGCACCGGCCACGCACGACAGCAGCACGTCGTTGACCGAGGCATCCAGCGCCTTGCCGATGGTCTTGACCTCGCTGAGCGGCAGCGGGTCGGCCCACGCGACACGCTTGCCGATGCCCGGCTTGCCCTTGAAGCGCGTGGCCGAGTCCTGCGGCATCAACACCAGCTTGGCGATCTCCGCGGTGAGCGCCGAACCCTGCCCCGCAAGGGCCACTGCCTTGCCGGGGTCGGACCACAGTTCGACGCCCTTCTCGAGGATGGTGGCACCCACCTTGCGCGCGGTATCCATCGCGGTGGAGAACGGCGCGAGCAGCTGGCCAAGCGGATCGTCGGGATCGGCCTTGCGGCGCGGGCGGGGCTCGAAGGGCATGGCCGGCGGGCCGTTGGGCGCCGCATCGGTCATCGACAGCATCACCCGCACCAGCGCAATGCCGTCGGCGTAGCTGTGATGGATGCGCACCACCACCGCACTGCCGCCCTCGTAGTTGTCGACGAGATGGAACTGCCACATCGGCCGCGCCGGATCGAGCGGCGTGGTGGAGAGCCGCGACACGAAATCCTGCAGTTCCGTGCGCCCCGCCTTGCCGGGCAGCGCCGTGTGCACCACATGGCGCTCGATGTCGAAATGGCGGTCGGTTTCCCAGAACGCCATGCCGGGCATCTCGACCGCGCGCTGCTTGAAGCGGCGAAAGACCAGGAAGCGTTCGCCGACGACCTCGCGCAGCCGCGCCAGCGCGATGCGGTCCGGGAACAGCAGCACGCCGCAGATCATCATCAGGTTCTGCGGACGGTCCATCCGCAGCCATGCGGTATCGACCGCGGAGATTTTTTCGCGTTTGGAAGTCGCGGGCATGGTCGAGCGGAAGAAGGGATGCGCTGGAGGCGGATGCGTTGCGCGTGCGTTCGCGTTCGCGCTAAAGTAGCACGAATACCCGTAGGCAGACGAGGAGGACACGATGGCCGCAGCCCCGAAGAAGGACGATCTCAAGGCTAAATTCGAAGCCGCCGCAGGCGCGGCAAAGCAGACCAGGAAGAAGCCCGACAACGCCACGCTGCTGAAGCTCTATTCGTACTACAAGCAGGCCACCGACGGCGACGTGAAGGGCGACCGGCCCGGCGGCTTCGATTTCGTCGGCGGCGCCAAGTTCGATGCGTGGTCGAAGCTGACCGGCATGACCAAGGATGAGGCCATGTCCAACTACGTGAAGCAGGTCGAGAAGCTCAACCGGGACTAGCCCGGCCGTCCTGGCCTTACTTCATCGCGGCCTTCGCCACCTTGGTGGCGGTCCGCATCGTCTTCTTCGCGGTCTTGGTGGCGCTGCTGACGGCGCCCGTGGCCGTCCGCGCGGCGTTGGTGGCGGTCCGCGTGGCCGAGGAGACGGCACCCTT
>JANNNM010000382.1:0-2714 GCA_031398535.1 Betaproteobacteria bacterium
GTCCACCGCCGGCGTGGAACGCGCCACTTCCGCCGCATCGTCGATGTCGAAATCGGTCAACGACAGCTTGCGCATGTAGGCCGGCGGAAAGCGGAAGCTGTCGGCGGCGAACAGGTTGTCGGCAAGCAGCTTCAGGGCCGCGCGTTGCTTGGCAGCGGGCACCGGTTCGAGCGGCGTGCGCCCGCTGCCGGCGCTGTCCTGCACGACGGTCAGGCCGCCAATGTATTTGGCGGTGTAGAGCGCGCTCTGCTGGACCTCGAACAGGCCGCGCGAGAAATTGCGCCGCAGGACGGCATAAGACTCGTCCGGCTCGAGCTGGCGGCGCTCGGAAAGTTGCCACAGTTCGCGCGCCAGCTTCAGCTGACGCTCGGCGTACACCAGCGGATCGGCGCCGAGGTCGAAGGTATTGGCGACGGGGTCGAGGCCGCTGTAGTAGACGTAGCCATCCGGCGTGAACGCCAGCAGCGGTTCGCTTGAGCGTCCGGCCACGCGCAGCAGCGCGGCCGCCTCTTCCTCCGGCGAGAACTCACGGTAGCCGTACTCGATGGCCCAGTAATCATAGGGACCGAGGGTGGACATGTGGAACTCGCCCTGCTTCTCGCCCTGCACGGCCAGGTTCACCGCGTTGTACTCCATCACCGACCCGGCGATGCCGTTCTGGCGCGTGAACTCGGGGTCGCTCAGCTGGGCCGCGGTGTACACCGTCGAGGCGCGGAAGTTGTGCGTGAGGCCGAGCGTATGACCCACTTCATGCATCGTCGTCGACTTGAGGCGCGACAGCAGGAAGGCCTCGGACTGCGCGCTGTCGAGCATCATCGTGCCGCGGGCCTCGAGCAGTGACATCGCAAAGCCTTCGTGCTCGGCCGCCTCGGTGGCATAGGTGCAATAGGGGTCGTCCTTGCGGAACTCGAGCGAGGGCCGCAGCGGCACCGACTCGGCGCCGTAGGTCTTGATCGAGCGGACGGCCATCGCGTCGATGCCGATGTCGGCGTCGAGGATCTCGCCGGTGCGCGGGTCGACCAGCGACGGCCCGATGGCGAGGTAGCTGCTGCGCGCCGACATGATCCAGCGGATCGAGGCATGGCGGATATCCGACGTGTTGAAGTCGGCGTTGTCCGGCTGGATCTCCACGCGGATCGCGTCCTTGTAGCCGATTCGCGCGAAGGCCTTGTTCCATTCGAGCACACCGTCGCGGATCGTCGCGCGGTAGCGCTCGGGCACCGACTTGTCGATCCAGTACACGATCGGCTGCTTCGGCTCGGACATCGCGGCTGCCGGGTCCTTCTTCTCGAGGCGCCACCGGTTGGCGTAGCGGACGATCGGGATGCGCCGGTCGTCGGTGGTGAAGTCCCAGCGCTCGGTCGTGAAGTAGCCGACGCGGGTGTCCGCGGTGCGCGCGCGCATCGGCGTGTCGGGCAACTTGGCGATCGAGTAGTGGAAGCCGAGGAAGAGGCTGCGGATGTCGGGGATCGTGGCCGGCGGCGGGGTGACCGGCGCGCCCGGCGCCGGCAGCGAGATCCGCGCCAGCGCATAGTGCGCCAGCACGTTGAAGGACACGAAGTCGGCGGTGCTGCGGACTTCCTTGAACGACGTGTTCCGCGCATCGAAGCCATACGGCTGCCGGTAGGTGCGCTCGAGTTGCGGTGCCGTGGCGGAAAGATCGGAGAAGAAGATCGCGTTGGCTTCGATCAGCACCGACTTGCGGTCGGGATGCGGCGCGGAGAGGATCGCCGCGCTGGCCAGCAGGCTGTCAGAGAAGCTCTCGGCAACGGCGCGCGCCTCCGGCGTCCCGGCCTTGGCGGTGTACTTCACGTTGCGGGAAATGAACTGCACGCTGCCGCCGACCTTGCGGAACATCACGATGGACGGGCTGCCGAGGCGGCCGCGGCCGCCCATCGAACCGGCCAGAAGGCCGCCCTCGCCGATTCCCTGGTCCAGATTGGTCGACAGGAAGTACAGGCGGTCGAACTGGTCCGGCGTCAATTCGATCAGGACCTTGTCGTCCTTCTGCCACAGCGGCAACATGCCCGGCAGTTCCTTGTAGTCGCGCGAGACCTCGGCGAAGCTGCGCAATGCGCCGGGGGCCGGCGGCGGCGTCGGCGGGGCCGGGGTCGCGCTGCCGGGCGCACCCGCCAGGCGCTGCGCGTTGGCAATCGCCAGCGCGGAGGGCGTCGTGACGACGGTGGTCGTCGGCGCTGCGACCGTTGGCGTGGCCGCTGCCGGCGCGGCTGCGGCCGGCGCGGCGCCGGATTCCACCTGCGGCGTGGTGGCACAGGCCGCCAGCATCAGCGTGGCAACGCCTGCAAGGACTGCACGGGAGAAAGTCATCATCGTGGTGCTCCAGTAAGCATGGGGCAGCGGCGGGCGCGGGAAGACAGGTTGGCGCATCAGCATGCCGGCTCGCCGCGCAACGAATGCGACAGCGCGCGGGTGATCGTGACGTCGAGGAAATGACCGATGTGGGCCGCGTCGCCGGCAAAATTGACGACGCGATTATTGTCCGTGCGCGCCGCCAGTTCGGCGGCATCCTTCGCGGCAGTCCCGGTGACCAGCACGCGCTCGCGGCGGCCGATCATCGCGGCGCTGCGCGCGCGGAACTGGGCATCGAGCAAGGCCTGCAGCCGCGCGAGTCGTGCTTCGCCGACGGCCTGCGGCACCGGGTCCGGCAGGTCGGACGCGGGCGTGCCCGGCCGGCTGCTGTAGAGGAAGCTGTA